>JAKAVU010000039.1 GCA_021817185.1 bacterium | reverse complement strand
GTGGACTTTCGCACTTTCGCGGCAGGTTGAGAGGGTGCCGTCTGCCGGCCCCCCCGGCTTCAGTGGGTGCGCCAGCGGTCATCGGTGTCGAGCACCTGCAGCGTCAGATCCTGCAGCTCGGTGACGAGTTCTCTCAACCGCTTGGCGTTGTCGAGTAGTGGCCGGTAGTCCTCGAGCTGTTCGGGGCTGAGCACTCTAGTCACGGTCTTGCCTTCGACCTTGCGGGTCCAGACGATGTAGGGGCCGTGCAGTTGCGGCGGGTCGGCCTTGCACCGGCAGTTGCGCTTGCCACAGCGCGTCCGACGCACTTCGACAGAGCCCGGCAGTGCCAGGCTCAGCTCGGAGAGCGCCTTGGCGATGCGGCGCTGCCTCGCCCGGGCTGCCTGGCCCACGCGCAGACCTCGATTGGTTGTCACCACCACCATCATCTTACACTCCTATCCGTCGGCCTTAATACCGACGGATAGGAGGTGCTGTATGAGCCGAGGAGCAAAGACCCCGCGGGCGGCTTGGGAGGCACTCATCGGCCTCGCGAGGGGCTGCTTCAGCGCTCCAAGCTTCGCCATCTTCACCGCCCTCCTCACCGGCTGGGTGCTCGCGCCCGGGCGGCGCACGGTGACCGCCATGATCGCGGTCGCGGATCCCGAGGGCATCCGGGCGCATGACGCTTACCATCGCTTCTTGCGCTCCGGTAGCTTCTCGCTCGAGGCGCTCTGGAAGGTCCTTGTGGTCCAGCTGGTCGGTGTCCTCTGCCCGCAGACCACACTCATCTTGGATCTCGACGACACGCTCTACAAGAAGTCCGGGCGCAAGATCGACGGTGCCGGTACCTTCCGAGACGCGGTTCGCTCGACCCGCAACAAGGTCGTCTACGCGACCGGGCTCAATCTGGTAGTGGTCACCTTGCGGGTCTCCCCGCCCTGGGGCGGGATGCCTATCGGAGTGCCGGTTGGGGTGCGCCTCCACCGCAAGGGCGGTCCCACCACGCTCGACCTGGCCCAGGAGATCATTGCTGAGCTGGCCTCCTGGCTCCCAGAGTGCTCCTTCGCGCTGTGTGCAGACGGTGCCTATGCGTCCCTGGCCGGCCGCGGGCTTGCCCGCACCAGCCTCACTTCCAGGATGCGACGCGACGCTGCGATCTACGAGGCCGCTCCTTCCCGGACCGGTAAGCGGGGCCGCCCGGCGAAGAAGGGCAAGCGCCTCTTGAGCCCGGCCGAGATGGCCGCCAAACTCACCGACTGTGAGTTCACCAGGGCCGCCGTGGACTGGCGCGGGAAGACCAAGGATCTGCTCGTCTGGAGCCGTCCGGTGCTGTGGTACTCCATCGACAAGCAGCATCTCGTGCAACTCGTCATCGTTCGCGACCCGACCCGGACCATGCACGACGACTTCTTCTTCACAACCGCTCTGGGCGCCGACCCCGCCTGGGTGGCCTCCCACTACGCCGGACGCTGGTCGATCGAGTGCGTGAACCGTGAGGTCAAGCAGGTCATCGGGGCCGAGGACCCCCAGTGCTGGAAGCACAAGGGTCCCGAGCGTGCCGCCTCGCTCTCGCTGTGGCTTTACGCCGCTATCTGGGCCTGGTACATCCCGACCTACGGCACCACTCCGAGCTGGATCCCCCGCCCCTGGTACCCGAAGAAGACCACACCGAGCTTTCTCGACGCCCTCGCCACTCTGCGACGCTGCCTGTGGTCCGAGCGAATTACGCCCTTGTCATCCTTGGGACCACTCAACCCGAAAATCATCGACGGCCTGCTTGACGTTCTCACCCGGGCAGCGTGAACACTGGCATTTCACCCCATCGCCAGCACACCCCAGCACCGTCCGACAGTGCGAAAGTCCACCATATGCCAAGCTGCGATACATCATCATGCATCGACTGAATGGGTGGTGAATGTCCGAACTGGGAGCCGCCGGTCATTGGCCGCTTGCGCTGACCATAAATTCTCCCCTACGTCCGCTACCTCTGCCATGTAGTATCGTTGGTATGGCAAGGGAGAAGGTCACGATCTCGCTGGACCGGGCGAAAGTGGCGGCCGCCCGCGCTCTAGCCGGAGTCGACTCCATCTCGGGCGTCATCGACTTGGCCCTGGATCACCTCATTCTCACCGAGCGTCTCCGGGCCGACATTGCCGCCTATCGTCGTTTGCCACCAACCCGAGATGAGGTGGGTCTTGACTTGCTCGCCGACTTCAGCGACATTGCCGACGACACAGATTGGGAAGGCCTCTACGCGGACGAGCCCACTTGAGCGCGCTCCCGCGCCGGGGTGAGGTCTGGCTCGCCGACCTCGACAAGATGCGCCCGGTCATCGTGCTCACCCGCGATCCGATGGGGCAGCTCCTTCATTCGGTGATCGTGGCTCCGGTGACATCCACCGTTAGAGGCCTGTCCACCGAGGTTCCCGTCGGCCGCGGAGACGGCATCAGGCATGCCTCAGTCGCGAACCTCGACAACGTCCAGCTTCTCGCCCGGACCCGCCTCCGCCATCGCATCGGGCGAGCCCAGCCGGCTACTCTGGTGGCCATTTGCGCGGCCCTGTCAACCGCCGTTGGCTGCGCACCGGCTGCCGGTCGGGGTTGAGCGCGGGAATCAATCTCTGCGCGCGGCGCCTTGACGCCACCGCTTGAACTCTAGACCCAGCTTCGATGTTGCTGGCGCCGGCTGCCCAGAGCGAGTCCGAGAGTCGCGATGCCACGTCCAGGATCTCGGGGCAGGGATTGGGTGGTACTCCGGCCCGTGGCCGAGTCTCCATGGGCGCCTGGCGGGTCGACAATTGGCCGAAACCCTGCCCACATTCCCGTCTGAGCACTCACAACTGTGCGCCCGGAGCGGCCGCGCATTCACCCCACTCACCACCCCGATGGGGTGATCCCGCTGGCCGCCTGAGGTCACTCCGGGGGCGGCGCTCCGTGGATTGCGAACTCTGGACTACATTCGGCGAGAGCCCTGGTTGACGGGGCCCCGTCAACAGCAAACCGAGGAGAGGAGAAGAAGTTGTCGGCGTTGAACAGCCAGGACCCGGGAGCAGGCATCGCCATCTACCGAAGTCCCCACCCGGTGGCGAAGACAGTTCAGTTGATCCAGGCGGCTGCCACTTCCAAAGGAGTGGAGGTGTTTGCCATCATCGACCATGCTGCCGGGGCACGCCGGGCCGGCATGGAGATGCCGGAAACCCAGGTGATCATCCTCGGTAGCCCGGCCGTAGGCACCCCCATGATGGTTGCAGCTCCAGACCTTGCGCTGGACCTGCCCGCCCGGGTGCTGGTCCGGGCGACCTCCACAGGCAGCGAGGTCCTCCTGAACGATCCGCAACTGTTGGCTGCCCGCTACGGCCTCAAAGTCGAGCAGGTCAGCGGCTTGGGGGGCATCTCACGGTTGGTCGAAGGCGCTCTCAAGATCTGATCGCGTCCGCCTGAGCCCCTGCGGCCCGACTCCAGGGTCTCCCGGCCCAAGGGCGCAGAGGTTGCCCACTTGGACCCGCTCCGCACGCGCCTGGGAATCGGCGCCTGGCTGACCAGAGCCCTCCGACCCGAAAATACAGTCAGCCCACGACCGCGCTGACGACGCCGGCCAGCTGCTGGAGGTCCTCCAGGGTGTGCCGCTCGATGGGCCGCCTGGTGTGCTTCTCTATATCGCGGATCTTGAGGATCTCGATCGGGGTGATCAGGGTCAGCGCCACCCCGTCGCGACCGGCCCTGGCGGTCCGGCCGACCCGGTGGACGTAGTCCTCGGGGGTGGACGGGGCGTCGTAGTTGATCACGTGGCTGATCTCGTCAATGTCGATGCCGCGGGCGGCCACATCGGTGGCGATCAGGAAGCGGACCTTGGAGTGGCGGAAGCGATCCAGGGCCTGGTCGCGCTCCTTCTGGGAGAGGTCGCCGTGCATCACGGTGACGTCGTACCCGCGGGCCAGCAGGGTCGAGTGGAGCATGTCCGCGCTGCGCTTGGTCTCGGTGAAGATCAGGCCCATGGTCACCCGGGGGCTGTCCATCAGGATCGACAGGGCCTCCACCTTGTCCGCCCAGGAGCACTCGATGCACCACTGGCTGACGGTCGGTACCAGCTCCATCTGGCCGGTGATGGAGATGGTCTGAGGATCGCGCATGTGGCGCTCCACCAGGCGCTGGATCCAGCCCGGCATGGTGGCTGAGAAGAGCAGGGTCTGGCGGCTCTTGGGGGTCTGCTGGAGGATTCTCTCCACATCCGGGGCGAAGCCCATGTCCAGCATCCGGTCCGCCTCGTCGAGGACGGCGAAGCGGACCGAGCGCAGCGAGAGGGTGTGCCGCTGCAGGTGGTCGAGGATTCGCCCGGGGGTGCCCACGACCACCGCCGGATGCTCCCTCAGGCCGTCGAGCTGGCGCTTGATGGGATCGCCCCCGACGATCGAGATGATCTTGACCGGCAGGTTGGCGGCCAGCCGCTCGAACTCGCCCGTCACCTGGGCGGCGAGCTCTCGGGTGGGACACAGCACCAGGGACTGGACCTCGAGTTTGGCGGGATCGATCCGCTCCAGCACCGGGACCGCGAAGGCGGCGGTCTTGCCGGATCCGGTCTGGGCCTGGCCGATCACGTCGCGGCCCGACATGGCGGCCGGGATCGTGAGCGCCTGGATCGGGGTCGGGTCGCTGTAACCGACCTGCTCCAGGGTAGTCAGCATGGCGGCCGAGAGGCCGAGTTCAGCAAAACTGACTGACGGAACTGGTTCCGGTGATTCGGCCTCCGTGAAGACCGGGGTGAAGGTGCGCGCCACTGGCCGGAAAGGGCGCCTAGAACGAACTGGCAACCTACCCAATATAACCGACCCACTCGAATCGTGTACTCAGGAGATCGCTGGGGGACCGTGGCGCACTGTCGGCGGCGGGCCATCCAGAGCGGCCGAGGGGCATGAGCAGGGTCGCGGCGGTCGGTGGTCGGCCCTGTGCGCGTGCCCTTCGTCAGGGGATCGGTCGCGCGCTACTCAGGGGAGCATGGCGGGCTCCCGCGGGAGGAGTCAGGGGACCCGAGCCACGATCTGGTCACCTTCCTCGGCGACGAATGGCAACGGGTGCCACTCGCCGGTGGTGGCAGCGGGGCGCGGCCGGTGATCCAGGTCGTGCGGCTGGGCTGCCCGTACGAGGCCGCCCACCATGAGGTGCGGCCATGGCGGAGTCCGGGGACGCCCTGAGCTGGGCCGGGTGGTGAGCGAGGCGGAGCTGGAACAGCTGGCTGACCAAGCACCTGGACATGAGTCTTGGTGTGCCCAGACGAAGGGCTGATCGACCAGCGGATGGGATGCCGATCTCGGTGAGCTGCGAAGCGGCTCGGCTGCCATCCTCGGGGGACGCTGGTCGAGCCGTCCGCCTGGGGGGCGTGTCTGCGGGCCGCCGGGAGCAGAGCACATCACCATCTCCACCGTCTCATCGAGGACGACGCACTCTTGCCCGCCACCGACATCGTGACCAGGGAGGTCCTCGCCGGTGGACGTGACCAGGCATGTGCCGCCGAGCTCCGTCGGCTTCTCATCAGTAGCGAGTTCGTGCCGACGGAAGGTCTTGCGGACTTCGCAGCGGCCGCACCGCCGGCGGTGCTGACGCGAGGGAGAGACCAGGCGCGCACTCGCCGACCGTCTCGTCGCCGCTGTCGCGGTCCGCCCCGACCTGGAAACGCTCCAAGGCGACCGGGACTTCGACACGCCGGCGCCACTCCCCCGGGCCGCACCAGTCACGAGCAGCCGCGCAACCGCTGGGAGGCCGGTGGGTCGCCCGTGTGTCGGTGGCCATCCGCCGCCTGCGACCACCCGGCCCCAGGGACCGAACCCAGACGGCCATCGGCCTGCCGAGGCCACCGCACCCGGCCCGCCGCTGCTCCGGGCAGTGGCCGCTGCCTGGACCTTGCCACGGTGGCCAAGGTGGGGAGAGGAGGCGCACGTGTGATGGGTGGCTGACCATTCCGGCCCAGCGGTCCCAGGAGCCGTTCCCCGATACCATTGGGTCCGGAATGGGAGCCACTTTTCGCCGCCGAGAGGCCGGTGTGGGGAACGGGTACCGTCGGACCCGGGATGATGGCTGAAACTGGGTCCGGAGCCGTTGGCTCCGGGCTCCCGCCGGATGGCTATGGTTCCTTGCTGCGCCAGCTCCAAGCGCGCCAGCCGGTGATCGAAGCGACCTCCATCCTGGTGGAGGAGGCGCTGGCGGTTTGGACCAAACCGGGGTTCGAGACGATTGCCTCGCTCCCCAGGCTCCGCTTCGAACCCTTCCCGTACCAGCTCCAAGCAGCCCAGGTGGCGCTGCGGAGGATGCGCGGGCGGGCCATCCTGGCCGATGAGGTGGGCCTTGGCAAGACCATCGAGGCCGCCCTGGTCTTGAGCGAGTTGCGCTTGCGGGGGCTCGCCCGCAAAGTCCTGATCCTGACCCCCTCGGGGTTGGTGGAGCAGTGGCAGGAGGAGCTGGACCGAAAGTTCGCGCTGCCCTCCCTTCTGATCAAGGGAGGGGCTTGGGAGCCGACCTTCTGGTCTGGTGACGACCCGGTGGTGATCGCCTCGCTGGCCGCCGCCCGGAGGGCGCCCTTGAAGGACGCGATAGTGGCGGAGTCGTGGGACCTGGTGATCGTGGACGAGGCCCACCATCTCAAGAATCCCCAGACGGCCTCCGCCCGCCTCGCCCGCCAATTGCAGAGCCGATACCTGCTGCTGCTGACGGCGACTCCGGTGGAGAACCGTCTGGACGACCTCTTTCAGTTGGTGAGCCTGGTCCGGCCCGGGCACCTCGGCACGCCTGCGGCATTTCGGCGGCGGCACGTCGGGCTGACCGGGCTGGAGTCCGCCAGGAACCTGAGCGAGCTGCAGCGCCGCACCCGTGAGGTGATGATCCGGCACCGGCGCAGCGAGGTGGCTCGCATGCTCCCCAGAAGGCTGGCGGAGACCCTCCGGATCACACCGGGGAAGGCGGAAGCCGAACTCTACCGTCTGGTCGCGGAGCGGGTGCGCAGGCGCGGCCGCGATGGTCCCCCTCAGGAGGCGCTGGCGCTGCGCGCGGTGCTCCGGGCCGCCGGCTCGAGTCCGGCCGCTCTGCAATCGGCGCTGGGGACGGTGGGGTGGACCGATCTGGCCGCCCTCGCGGAGGGGATCCCCGGAACCGAGAAGCTGCGGGCCCTGCTCGAACTCCTCCGCCGCCACGGCGGGCGCGACGAGAAGGTGGTCGTGTTCACCGGCTTCAGGCGGACGCTGGAGTTCCTGGACTCGCTCCTGGAGGCGGAGGGCCTCTCCCACTGCGTGTACCACGGCAGCCTCTCCCATCGTCAGAAGGAGGCCGCGATCAGCAGGTTCGAACGGGAGCTGCCGGTGCTGCTCACCACCGAGGCGGGCGGCGAGGGCCGTAACCTCCAGTTCTGCCACGTGATGATCAACTTCGACCTGCCCTGGAATCCGATGCGGATCGAGCAGCGGCTGGGACGCATCCACCGCGTCGGCCAGGAGCACGAGGTGCTCCTCTCCAACCTGGTCAGCGCGGACACCATCGAGGACCGGATCCTGCGCGTCCTGGAGGCGCGGATCAGCCTCTTCGAGCTGGTGGTGGGCGAGCTGGACATGATCCTCGGCCGCGTCGACGACGAATTCGACTTCGAGACCTCGATCTACCAGGCGCACATCCAGAGCGAGCACGAAGCCGACTTCCAAGACCGGCTGGAGGCGCTCGGCGAGCAGCTGGCGGTGGCACGGAGCGGCTACCTGGAGAGCCGCCGGCGCACCGACACGCTGGTCGGCGGCGACCAGGTCTCGTGATCGGGGATCCCGCCCTCACCTTCTGGCGCCACTACGCCGAGCGCGAGGGCGCCCTCACCGACGATGACGGCGAGCGGATCTTGATGGTGCTGCCCCGATCGATGCAGGACCGCTTCGGTTTGAGCGAAACCATCGCGGCGACCTCGGACCCCGGGCTCGCCCGCGAGGAGGGAGCCCTGCTGCTGATCCCCGGCCACCCGGTCCTGGACGCGGCCGCCGGCCACGTGCTGGAGGAGGGGGACAGCGGCCAGCTCTGGGCGGGCTGGCCCGCCAGGCCCCTGCCCACCGGCGGGCAGCTGCTGGCCGCAGCCCGGGAGAGGGTGGGCGTCGACCATGGGCGCATCGACGCCGGCGGCGTGCCGCTGCCCAGGTACGCGCCCGTGCTTCGAGTTGGGGTGCAGGTCACCTACTCTCTCCACGACCGCTTCTACGAACGGGAGGAGGTGTGGGTCGATGCCACCGCCGGCCTGCCGCTCCCCGACGACGCCGGGCGGCAGCTCGGGGCGCTCCCGCAGCTGCAGGGCAAGCCGCCGCATCCCAGTCTCGAGCCCGACCTGACGGCCGCCGTCGGGGCCGCCCACCGCCTGTTGGAGGAGCGGGCTGAGGTCCGGTTGAAGGTGTTGGCCCAGCAGGCCGTTCACATCCAGGAGGACGAGCAGGCACTGGCCGAGAATTACTACAGGACCGCTCTGGAGTCGATCGCGCAACGGCGCGAGGCGGCCCCCGCCGAACGGCGGCCCCTGCTCGACGCCCAGGCCGAGACCACCAGGGCGGAGTGGGCCCGCCGCCGGCAGGAGATCCAGCAGAAGTTCGAGGCCCGGCACGAGCTGCGCCCGGTCCGCCTGCACCTGTGGTGGATCCCCGCGATGACGGTGCCGGTCGTGATCCGCCGGGGCGGCCGTGGTTTCCCCTTCTCGCTCACCTGGTGGCTGCCGACCGGGGGGTTCGCCCCGGTCGGCTGCCCCAGCTGCGGCAGCGGGGCTCCGCTGGTGGCCGCCCGCGATCGTATCGTCTGCCGGGCCTGCCTGGCGCCCGCGCCGCCCCCGGCCGCTCCCGTGCCCAGGGCGAGCCCAGCGGGGAGCCGGGTGCCCGAGCTGGCGGCTGCGGTTCCTCAGCCTGCGTCTCAGGGGCCGGCCCTGGCGCCCGCGCCGCCCCCGGCCGCTCCCGTGCCCAGGGCGAGCCCAGCGGGGAGCCGGGTGCCCGAGCTGGCGGCTGCGGTTCCTCAGCCTGCGTCTCAGGGGCCGGCCCTGGTGCCCGAGGGCGGCCGGCCGGCCGCCGATGCGGAGGCGCCAAGGCCGGAGGTCGAGGACCTTCTCGCCCGCGCCCTGGAGATGGCGCGCCAGCAGGCGAGGGAGTACGAGAAGGTCCGGGCCAGGGTCACGCGAATCGGCGATGTCCTCGGGTTCACCTTCTGGCAGGCGGTCGTCGGCCGTGATTCCTGGCCCCGCAAGCGCGCCAGCCCTGATTCTCCCCTGCGGGTCCTCTACCACCTCTACGGAGCCGAGGGCCCACTGCGGGCAATCGGCCTTCCCCCGGGAGCGGTGCCGGTGCGGAGCAGCAGCTTCACCCACGATCCTGCGGTGGGCATTCTCCACTGCACCGACGGGTTGATCCTGACCAGGGACGCCGAGTACCCCTTCAGCCTGCACTGGCGGACCGTGGGCGGGAAGCCGGCGGTGGAGGAGGTGCTCCCCGCCCTCGGCGCGACCAGCGCCCGCATCGCGATGAAGCGTGCGACCGTATGGGCCGCGGCGAGCCTCTACGCGGGCGCGCCCTCGCCCCGGGCCGAGCTGGATCCGGTGGCCGCAGAGCTGTGGTCCTCAGAGCTTCCCAGCTCCGGCCTTCCCGTGCTGGTCCGGTGCCTGGCGGCCTGGTGGCGTCTCCAGGGCGCACGTCTGCCCGAGGTTCCGGCGGTGACCATGGCGGCCGCGGTGGCCGCGGTGGTCGGGCGCCGCGCCGGCCTCACCAGGACCAGGGAAGGAACCGCGGCCGACTACGCTGCGGACCCCCGCGAGGTGGCCGCCACCGCCCGGGTCCTGCAGTCGCTGTTGGGCCTGGCGCCCGACCGCTGGTGGTAATGGGGGCGGTCCCGTGGGGCCCGGCCACCGGACCTTGACGCCAGAGCTCCACAGACATGGGTCGATCGAGGAGCCCCAGGAAGAGCGGCGGACCGAATCAGCCCCTGCGATGGCCGTCTGAGCCAACCGGCGACGGGCAACCGGCGGTCGGGATTCGGTGCCATCCCGTTCTTGGTCGCGCCCTTGGCGCGCTGTTGGAAGGAACGCCACGGATCTCGGGCTTCGCCCGGGAAGGTGCCCCCGGCCTGGCGCGGCCACCCATCGGCGACAATGACCCCGACAATGTCCAAGCTCATCCCGGCTCCAGCCAGCTTCGCCGGAGCAGGGCAGCCGGCCCCCTCCCTCGATGGGCTCGGTCGGCTGGTGGCGGTCGCGCGGGCTCGGAGGGGGTCCCACAGGGCGCCCTCGATGGTCGTGCTCCGGTCCCGGAGCGCCCGACGCGCCGGATCCGTCCAGGCGCCCGCTCCCGGGTCGGAGCGGCATGAGATCAAAGCGAGGATCTCCGGCGCCCCACCGCCGGCCCGAGCGAGGTGAGGTCCCGGCTCCTGATCACCGACCTCGACGGCACCCTCCTGGACCGGAGCCTGCAGCTCGACCCCCGCGACGTGGAGGCGGCTCTGAGGGCCAAGGCGGCCGGCACCATGATCGGGATCGCCACCGGCCGGATGTACCGCTCCGGACTTCCCTACGCCCAACAGCTGGAGACCAGCCTCCCCCTCATCTGCTACCAGGGAGCCCTCATCCAGGAGCTCCCGGGGGAGGCTGGGCCAGGTCCGGTGCTGCTGCGTCGGGAGGTGCCTCCCGAGGTGGCCCTGCCGGTCCTGGAGCTGGCCCGGAGACGGGGCTACGCCGTCAACGTCTATCAGGACGACAATCTGCTGGTGGATGCGATCACCCCGGATGTGGAGTTCTACGTCGGGATCTCGCAGATCGAGGCGGTGGTGGCCAAGGACCCGCCGCTGGAGGAGCGCCTGCGGCAGGGGACGACCAAGCTCACGGTGGTGGTGGCCGACCCCGAGCGGTTCGGCCGGGCGCTGGCGGAGATAGTCGGGCTGGTGGGGGACCGCGCCGAGGTGACGCGTTCCCTGGTCGGTTTCTGTGAGATCACGGCCAAGGATGTCAACAAGGGGGCCGCCGTCCTCTGGCTCTGCCAGCACCTGGGCGCCGACCCGGCCCAGGTCATCGTCATGGGAGACGCGCCCAACGACCTGTCGATGCTGGCGGTGGCGGGGTCGCCGGTGGCCGTCGAGGGAGCCAGCCAGGACGTGCTGGCGGCCGCCGAGTGGGTTGCTCCGGGACCTGGTGGTGGCGGCCTGGCCGCGGTGGTCAGCCACTACCAGCTGGACCGGTCCCCACTTGACTGAGGCCCGGCAGTGAGCCTGTCGGTCGGGATCGTGGGACTGCCCAATGCCGGCAAGTCCACCCTCTTCAACGCCCTCACCAAGGCTCACGCCGCGGTGGGCGCCTTCCCGTTCACCACCATCGAGCCCAACACCGGGGTGGTGCCGGTCCCGGATCCACGCCTGGCCCAGCTGGCCGCCCTCTTCCATCCTCCCAAGGTCATCCCGGCCACGGTCACCTTCACCGACATAGCGGGGCTGGTCCGGGGCGCCCACAAGGGCGAGGGACTGGGCAATCAGTTCCTGGGTCACGTCCGGGCCGCGGACGCGATCGCCTTCGTCCTGAGGTCTTTCTCGGCCTCCGAGGTGGGCCATGTCGAGGGCCAGGTGGACCCGATTCGCGACCTCGAGATCCTGGAGCTGGAACTGGCCCTGGCCGACATCGCGGCCCTCGACCGCCGCCTGGATCGGGTCGGCAGGACGGCCAGGGCTGGCGCCGGAGGACGGGTGGCCAAGGTGGAGGCGGAGGCGCTGGCCCGGGTCCGGGAGGCGCTCGACCAGGGGATACCGGCGCGAGCGGTGGAGCTTTCGGAGGAGGAGCAGCCGGTGGTGAGGGAGTGCCAGCTGCTGACCGCCAAGCCCGTCATCTTCGTCGCCAACGTGGATGAGGACCAGCTCGGGCAGGATCCCGCCTCCGGGTCGGCGCTCCCGATCCTGGAGCGGGCGGCAGCCGAGAAGGCCGACTTTGTGGCGGTCTCGGCCAAGCTCGAGGCCGAGCTGAGCGAACTGGAGGCCGACGAGGCGCAGGAGTTCCTGGTCGGCCTGGGTCTGGAGGAGGCCGGCCTGGGCCGCTTGAGCCGCGCCGGCTACCACGCCCTCTCGCTGGTGACCTTCTTCACGGCCGGTGAGAAGGAGGTCAGGGCCTGGACGGTGCGGCGCGGCTCCACCGCGGTCGATGCCGCCGGGGCCATCCATACCGACTTCGCCAGGGGGTTCATCCGGGCCGAGGTCTGCAACTGGCAGGAGCTGGTCGCCGCCGGTGGCTACGCGGCTCTGCGCGAGCGCGGCCAGAGGCGGTTGGAGGGCCGCGATTACGTGACCCAGGACGGCGACGTCATGCACTTCCTCTTCAACGTCTGACCGCGCTGGGCCGGCCGCTCCCGGCAGCTGTGTCGCCGCCGGCCAGGGCTGGCCGGCCGCCATCTCAACGGGGGTGGCGATCGGAGAGTTGCTGCCGGACCCCCGGGTCTGGCCAGTAGCCCGGGCCCTCATGCCCGCTCGCCCTCCCGTCTGAGCAGAAGCCCTGGCTCGGACTCGGGCCGGCGCGGTGACAGCCAGGCCCCATTCGCGCACCGCTGCCGTCGGACGGGGGTGACGACCTCGGCGAGTTCGTCACCCAGCGAGACAGCCGCCGCTACGTGAATGGCATCCGGCGAGCGCGGTTCAGGCGGGGCCGGCTGCCTCGCCTGGTCGAGCGATCGCTGGTCGAGTTCGATCAACTCCAGATCTCCCAGAGGGCGCCGCGCCAGGCCAAGGTGCGCCCGGGAGACCCGGGTCGCTGCTCGCTGCACCTCGGTTCTGGCCAGGGCTGAGGAGATGCGATCGGAGCGCTCCGCGAGGTGATGGCGCAGCGCCTGGGTTTGCGGCTCGGCCGCCGCCAGCTTGATGACCGCCGAACTGTCCAGCTGGCGTGACTTTCCGACCTGGCGGGAGTTTCCGAGATTGGAGCGCTGCAGCAGCAGTTTCCCCTTGTAGTGACAGCGTTTCGAGGCCGCGTGGGCGTATGACCTAACTCGGGCCCCGGCTGGCAGCTGGCCCGAGCCGGGAGGGGTCAGGGGCGGGGTGCGTAACGCGGCAGGTGGAATACCCCGACAAGGGCATCCTGGGTGGGGCCGGTCTCGGTCAGCATGCGCCGGGCCCGAGGCCTGCCCTTCTCGCCTTGGTAGAGCAGGACGGTCTCGCCGATGCCGGCCAGCTCAT
>JAKAVU010000038.1 GCA_021817185.1 bacterium | reverse complement strand
ACCGTGGGGGACACCGCCACATAGAGAAGGCCCACCACGGCCGACGAGGTGAAGTCGCCGACCGCCTGGGTTGCCCCCAGCAACCCGAAGCCGCTGCCCCGCAGATGGTCGGGTAGCAGCCGGGCGAACAGGGTGGACTCCGCCGTCTCAGCCAGGCCAATCCCCGCTCCCGCCAGGAGGAAGGCCACCAGCAGCAGCAGCGGTGCGTGCAGCGGCAGGGCAAAGCCCGTGTAGGCCAGGATGTACAACCCGGCACCGGTGGCGAAGACGACCCTGGGGTTGGAGCGATCCAGCCAGTGCCCCCCGAGCAGGGCCACCACCGCCCCGAAGGCGTTGTGACCGCTGTACAGGAGGATGGCAAGCAGGGTGGCCAGGGCCAGGGTGGTGGCGTCATTGTGCAGCAGCTGGGTGGCGCGCAGGATGAGCAGGGTGGTGGCGACGTTGCCCAGTTCGAAGAGCGCGATCGGGATGAGGGCCCGGACCACGCCCGCGTGGCGCAGGGCCGAGAACTCCAAGCGCAGCCGCCGGGGCACGATGCTGGAACCCTCGCGCCGGGCCTGCTGGGCCGCGACGGAGATTGTCAGGGCCGCCAGGGCCCCGGGGACGAAGGCGAAGTAGATAGCGGGGCGGATGCCCACCCAGGCCACCAGCCCCGCCGCCAGCAGCGGTCCCACCACTGCGCCCAGGTTGTCTCCGGCCCGCTCCAGACCGAAGGCCCGACCGTAGCCATGCTCAGGGGCGAGCGATGCCAGCAGGCTGTCGCGCGCCGGGGAGCGCACCCCCCGGGATGTCCAGGCGATCGCCCTCAGGACCCCCACCTGCCAGGCGGCGACGCAGAGCCCGATGGCTCCGGTGGCGACCGCGGTGCCAAGGTATCCGCTGCTGGCCAGGCGGCCGCGGCGCCGCTGATCGTTGGCCAGGGGGCCCGACAGCAGCTTGGCTACCCCGGTCAGGGCGTCGCTGATGCCCTCGATCAGCCCCAGAGTGGCGGCGCTGGAGTGCAGCACCGAGACCAGAAATGTGGGCAGGATGGCGGTGGCGATCTCATGCCCGGAGTCGGAGAAGAAGCTGGTCAGGCCGACGCTGGCGACACCCCTGCTCAACCAGGAGCTGCGGCGTTCTGTCACCGGGAGTTGCCGGATCTCATCGCCCGGCTGTCGACCCCGGTCCGTCCGCGCGGCCGCACCCCAGGTGGTTTCAGGGCACGGTCACCACGATCTTGCCGGTGAAGGAGCCCGACGCCAGTCTGGCAAATGCCTCCCTCGCCTGCGCCAGCGGGAAGGTGGAGTCGATGAGGGGGTGGAGATGGACGAGCTCCACAAGGGACAAGAGTGAGGCGAGTTCTGATCTCGTGCCCATCATCGATCCCAAGACGCGCAGCTGCCGCCAGAAGACCCGCCGCAGATCAGACGGAGGATCGCTGCCCGCGGTGGCACCGGCGACCACGACCGCTCCCCCCCGCCGGAGGACCCGCAGGCTGCTGGCCCAGGTGGCCTCGCCCACCGACTCGATCACGGCGTCCACCCCCTCCCCGTCGGTCAGGCTGAGCACCTGGGACACCGCCTCCCGACCGGTCGCCACCACGTGGTGGGCCCCGCGGTCGAGGGCCGCCTGGCGCTTGGCGTCGGACCGGCTGCTGACAATCACCCTCAAGCCGGCGGCCAGAGCCAGGGCTTGGGCCGCGGTCGAGAGACCGCCACCCCCGCCCTGGATGAGGACGCTGTCTCCTGGGCGAAGGGCGGCCTTGGTGAAGAGCATCCGGTAGGCGGTCAGGTAGGCGGTCGGCAGGCAGGCGGCCTCAGCCGGGCTCAGGCCGGCGGGCGCCGCCAGGATGTTCTGAGCGGGCACCAGGCAGAACTCCCCCAGGGTTCCATCGTATGGCCCCTCGGTGAGCATCGCGAAATGGCGGCAGAGGGTCTCGTCCCCCCCCAGGCAGGCGCGGCAGCGGCCGCAGCTGATCACCGCGTGGGCAACCACCTCAGTGCCGACCGCTGCGGTCTGGACGGTGTCCGGGCCGTAGGAGTCCACCCTGCCCGCCACATCGCAGCCGAGGATCCTCGGAAGTCGACTCGGTGGGGCTCCCACCCCCCGAAGCGTCCAGAGGTCGTGGTGATTGAGCGAGGCGGCGGAGACCGCCAGCCGGACCCAGCCCGGCGGCGGTTGGGGGTCCTGCACCTCCCCGATCTCCAACTTGGTCAGCGGTTGATCGGCATCGGCCCCCACCGCGTACGCAGCCAGCATCGCAGGCACCTCCCACCCGTGCGGGTAAGCTCCCAGTCCGTCCTCGACCTGGGGGTCAGTCTATCGAGGGGCCGTGGCATGACGCAGATCCCTTCGGCGGTGCGCAACTCGCCGACCCATTGCACCATCCTGTGCGTGGCCGCCGAGTCCGGCAACCGGCGCCCGGTGCTCCCACGCGAGGAGTGTCGCGGCAATCCGCTTACCAAAGTTCCGTGCGGTGGCAACGGCGGCAGCCGCCTCGGTCAGAGTGCCAGCCGACAGCTCTGATCTATTCTTCGATGACGATGGCAGCCACGCCAAGAGCGGCGCGAAGAGCCCGGCCACACCGGCCCGGCTACGAAGGTATGCCCTCCGTCAGCCCGGTCATCATCCAGTCTCTGAGGACCCGCATGGACCGGGTGTCCCGGAGGATGGCGATCGAGATGGCGCGCACCATCCCCGTGGCCGAAGGTGTGGACGGGGGCTCAGCCTTCGGCAGCGAGGTGCTGGCCGCCTGCCGAGAGGGGGTAGGCACCCTGCTCTCGCTGTGGGCGGAGTCGCGAGGGCCCTCGCATGTAGAGCTGCAGCAGCTGTCGCGGATGGGTGGGCGGCTCGCGAGCACGGGAGTCCCTTTGGATGCCATCCTGCGCGCCTACCGGGTAGCGGCCCTGGTGATCTGGCAGCACGTCATCGATGTGGTGCGCAACCACCCCGAGATCGACGCCCAGTCCGTCCTCACCGCCGTCGGCCCGCTGTTCGACTACCTCGACTCGATCAGCGTGGCGGTCAGCACCAGCTATCTGGAGACCAGGGAGCGGACCAGGCGCGAGCAGGACCGTCAGTACGATCAATTCTTCGCCGAGGTCCTGCAGGGGACCGCCGATCAGGAAATGGTGGCACGCGCGGCCGCCGGAGGCACCGTGCTGGAGTTCCCCTATCAGGTGGTGGTCAGCGCCGCCGACGACACCTCGGCGGAGGCAACCATCGCCACCGCCTGGATGGTGGTCGGGGCCCAGGTTGCCCTCTACCAGTCGACGGTCGTGGCTCTGGTCCCCGCCCAGGTCAAGATCACCACCCTGCAACGGCTCTTGCGGGTGGCCGTGGGCAGGGACGCCGTGCCCTGGGACATCGCCTGCGGACCGGTCGCCAGCGACCTGGCCAGTGTTCCCGCGGCGACCAGGGCGGCCAGGGACGCCCTGGTCGTGGGGCAGGTCCTCATGCCCGACCAGCATCTGTACCACTCCAGCCAGCTCCATCCCTACCTGGGCTGGCTGCACGACCTGCCCGGCCTGTCCGACTTCGTCTCCGGTACCCTGGGGCCGCTGCTGGCCCGGGAGCAGGTCCGCCGGACCCCTTTGCGCGAAACCCTGGAGGCCGTCCTCACCTGTGGCGGCCTGTCCGAGGCAGCTCGAGCTCTGGGGATTCACCGCCACACCCTCCTGTACCGGATGGAGAGGATCGAAGGGTTGATCGGCCCCTGGGACCGCGCGGACGACCGGCTGAGGCTTGAGCTGGCGCTGCGCGGCTACCGGCTCCTGGAGGCCGTGGCCGACGAGCTGCTACCGGTCCCGACCGGCTCGCTCCACCTCACCGGAGGAGTGGCTTGAATTCTTCATGGCGGCCGCTCTTGGCCGCGGCCGATACTCACTAGGGTATGGCGTCTCGCGACCGCCCCGATCGCCGCAGCGACAGCATCTTGGTGGTGGTGCCCCTGCTGGGAGCGCTCGATGTCGCCAGCTTCCTTAGAAGCCGTTGGCGCAGCCTGTTCGCGGCTTCAACCGGGCGAGCTCTGGGATCGGTTGTCGGCTTGCTGATGTGGTCCGCCTTGGCGGGCGCAGCCTGGACGGAGCGCGCCTCGGGTCGGCATCGTGTTCCGTCGGCCGTCACCACGTGCCTGGCGGCTGTTTGTGGGCTGGGCAACCTGGCTCTGATGGCGATCCACTTCAGGGTGGGCAAGGGCCGGGCACGGGCGGTGGTGGGGGGCATGCTGGGAGCGCTCGCCGGAGTTGCTGCCGTAGATCGTGTCCTCCACCGCTGATCGCGGGCCACGACTGACCAGAGGTGAGCCGCGACGCTCCCGGTCTCGGGTGGCTCCGTCGGGTGAGCCACCGAACGCAGTTGTAGGGTGGCCGCCACCGTCTGAGACCAGAGTGTCAGGATTGGCCGACAGTTTGGTTCAGCGGAAGGTGGGTACCCGCACGGGGAGTCGAACCCCGGTTACCACCTTGAAAGGGTGATGTCCTGACCGCTAGACGATGCGGGCGCTCAGCTGTCCATTGCCTATACTCGCAGGAAGGGTCTCCGTGGCCGGAGACGGGCCGCCAATCACGGGATGGAGCATGGCACTACGAGAGTCTCCAGAGAACGAGCTGAATCCAGATGACCCGGCTGAGGTCGCCCGGAGGTACAGCCGGCTGGGAGCCACCGGCATCTCGGTGAGCAGTGACCCGAGGGCCAAGGTGGTGTCCCCGGGATCTCCCCTGGAGGGGTGGCTGGTAGCTACGGCCCTGATTCTGGCGAGTTGCCTGGCGATGGGGATTTACTTGGTCGTCCTACACCATTGACCGGCCTTCCCCCGCCTTCTCTTCCTGGCAAAAGGCGGCTGCGATTCGCACCATCACCAACTGGCCAGCTCCACATCGGCAGCGTTCGCACCGCGCTCCTGAGCTATTGTCTGGCCGGCTCTGATGGACGGTTCCTGATCCGGATCGAGGACACCGACCGGGAGCGCTACGTGCCCGGCGCGACGGCGGAGTACCTGGAAACCCTGGCCTGGATGGGGCTCGACTGGGACGAGGGCCCGGATATCGGTGGTCCGTGCGCCCCCTACATCGAGTCGGAGCGGCTGCCCCACTATCACTCTGCGGCGGAGCGCTTGATGGCGGCAGGCGCCGCCTACCGCTGCTTCTGCTCCAAGGACCGGTTGGACCAACTGCGGGAAGCTCAGAGGGCGGCCGGGCAGCCGACCCGCTACGACCGCCGTTGCTGGCGCCTCTCCTCAGCCGAGGTGGCAGCCGAGCTCGATCGTGGCACTAGCCACGTGATCCGGCTGCTCATGCCCGACGGGCAAACCCACTGGACCGACCTCGTGCTTGGGCCCCAGGAGTTTCAAAACGACGAGATTGATGACCAGGTGCTGCTGAAGTCCGACGGGTTCCCGACCTACCACCTGGCCCACGTGGTCGACGACCACCTGATGGGGATAACCCACGTGATACGGGGGGTGGAGTGGGTGCCCTCGACGCCCAAGCACCTGGCCGTGTACCGCGCCCTCGACTGGCTTGCCCCCGAGTTCGCCCACGTCCCACTGGTTCTAGGCCCGGACCACAAGCGGCTCGCCAAGCGGCACGGCTCGGTGGCGGTGGCGGAGTACCGGGACATGGGCTACCTCCCCGAGGCGCTGGTCAATCTCATCGCCTTCCTGGGATGGTCACCGGGGACCGAGGAGGAGATCTTCTCCCTTGCGGAGCTCAGATCGAGGATGACTTTCGACCGGCTTCAGGCCAGTCCCGCCATCTTCGACCAGCAGCGGCTGGACCACCTGAACGGGGTCTGGATCCGTCGCATCCCGGTGCCGGACCTGGCCCAACGCCTCAAGCGATTCCTACCGGAGGCCGAGGAGTCTCAACTGGAGCCCATCGCCGCCATGGTCCAGGAGCGGATTCACCGCCTGGATGAGGTTCCTGAGCTCGTGCGATTCGCTTTCAGGGCGCCGTCGCCGTCCAGGGAAGAGCTGGTTGGCACCCTGGCTCCCTCCGCCGCAATTGGATTCCTCGACCGGGCGGCCGAGCTGGTTGGTGGCAATGGGTCCGACCTCATGGGAGGGCTCAAGGCGGCGGCCGCGGCCACCGCGGAGCCGGGCGTGGAGAAGCGGCACGTGCGCGATTGCATGCAGGTCGTGAGAGTCGCCATCACGGGGCAGCGCGTCTCTCCTCCGCTGCCGGAGTCGATAGAGCTGATAGGCAAGGACGAGGCGCTGAGGCGTATCCGGCTCGCTCAGGAGATCATTGGGGGACCAATCTGACCGACGTCCGCCAGGGCGTCGGCACGATACTATCGTCGGCGAGCGTCGCTGCGAGGTGCTCAGGCGAGCCACCTTGCCTGTGTCCGGACGACGATGGGGCGTGGCCAAGTGGTAAGGCGCCTGACTCTGGATCAGGAGATCGGAGGTTCGACCCCTCCCGCCCCAGCGCCCCACTTCGTTAGGAGCACTTAACTCCTTGGAAAGAACCACTAAAAGGCGCTGCAAGAAGACTGCAATTTTCGGGTATCAAGCGCTGCTGAAGATCACCTTCGTCAAAAAGGTGCTGTAAAGAGTTAAGATCTTTACCTGAGATCAAAATGGCCAATTTGACAGTCGTGGAACCCCAGCGCCCGTCGCCGCTAGGCGACCTGGCCCAGGACTTCCTGGCCGACTGCCGCGCCCGCGGCCTTTCGATCCGGACCGTGGAGGCGTACGACTACCCGGTCCGCCGGGAGTTCCTGCCCTGGTGCGCCGGGGAGGGGATCACCGATCCGTCCCAGCTCACTCCGGCCCTGGTCGGCCGGTTCACCGCCCGCCTGCTGGACGAGGGAGGCAAGCGCGGCACCCTGAGCCGAGCGTCGGTCAGGTCCTACGTCCGGTCGGTGCGCGTGTTCCTGGGATGGGTGGCCAAGGCTGACGGCGGCGCCGCCGCCGTGGGCGCCAGCCCCAAGATGCCCAAGGCCGAGCAGCGGATGCTCGACGTGATCACGCGCGACGAGATCCAGCGAATGGAGAATGCCGCCAAGACCGAGCGCGACAAGCTGATCCTGCGGCTGCTCGCCGATTGTGGCCTGCGGCTGGGGGAGCTGCTCTCGCTTCGGGTCGAGGACCTCTTGGAGCCGAGGCGGGGCGAGTTCGCCCTCAAGGTTCGGGGCAAGGGGAGCAGGGACCGCCTGGTGCCGGTCTCGCCAGCACTGTATCGGCGGCTCAAGCGCTACCTGTCCGGCCGCGGCGCCGACAGCCACGACCGGGTGTTCGTGGGGCTGAGGAAGGGAGCCGAGGGCCGCTACGCGCCGGTCACCAAGAGCGGGGTCGAGCAGGCGGTCCGGGTGCTGGCCAAGGAGACCGGGATCGAGAAGCGGGTCTATCCCCATGTCCTCCGGCACAGCTTCGCCACCGAGTGGCTCCGACGGGGTGGCAACATCATCTCCCTGCAGCGGATCCTCGGCCACTCCGACCTCTCGATGATCCAGGGGGTCTACAGCCACCTCGACTCCTCAGATGACTACCAGGCGGCCATGCGCGTCCTCATGGGGCAGTAGCCACCCGGGAACACTGCGGGTGCGCCGCGGCCCCCCGCAGGGTTGGCGTTCGACAGCCTCTGCCAGGGCCCTGAGAGCGCGCACCGAGGCGCATACCATGGGGTGGTGACCGGACGCTGCCACGTCCCCGGCCCTGATCTTCGCGCTTGTCTCCAAGGGAGTCTGAAGGACAGGGGCGGCGCCCTTGCAATCACCCTGGCGTGTGGGCGAGCCATTCCGGCTTGCCTATCCAACTCCCGCCATCTCAGATGCCAGCCGGGACGGTGCTATCGTTGATTCACATGAGCAAGTCGCTAGCGCCAGCGTCAGAGGATCTGTTGGACCGCTACGGCGCCGTCCTTGGCGACCTCGGTGCAGCCCATGGGTTGTCCAGGCTCCGCCACGGGGGCCCAGGCGTGGTGGTCGCCGATGTCGAGGAGGGCCGCACTCTCAGTGATCTGGCCCGCTTCGAGCTTGAGGCCGAGTCCCTGCTCGGAGCCGCCCTGGCGGTCATCGCGTCCGACGCCCCGGCTGCTGCTCGGCTGGCCTCCGCGCCGCTTCAGGCTACCAGCGCCGCGTGAGCGACCCCCAAACCGGGGTCGCCGAGATCGACCAGGCCCTGGCGGCCCTGTCCCTGATAGCGAACATGACGAATGAGGGCCGGGTGGCATTCGACGTCTCGGCTGACCGACGCCTAGCTCTGGCGTTCTTGTGGGTCAATGTGGGCAGTGCCCTCAAGCAGTTCTGCCGGTTGTTGGGAATCGCCCAGGGCTCATCCCCGTTTCCAGGCCCGATCAGGATGCGCGACAGGTTGTGCTACCAGCCGCCGGACACACTGTCGGCCCGGGTGCTCTGGAATACCTGTGCCATCGATGCCGCTCCCCTCGTCACCCTACTGGTCGACCTCCGCCGAGCGCTGACCGAGTCAAGATGAGCGTCCCTCCCGTCGGGATGCCACCCATCCCGGCATCCGCCCCCTCCACCTCGCCGCTGAATCACACGTGCCGCCTCCGCCAATCTGGTGACGACGGCATGCCCTGAGCGGGTCATGACCCAGATTCGAAGTCGTGACGTATTTTCCCGCTACTGTGTGACAAGTCCTGTAGCGGGTGAGCCAGCCCCGATCCGGCCCAGATGGCCTCCGGTCAGAGTTGTCTCCGAACACGGCGCGCCTCCGCCTGGTACCGATGGGCGTCTGAGCCCGACGCGCCGCATCGGAGTCCACCGAAGGCGCTCGCCCAAGCGGTCACCTGAGACGGGATCTGCCAGCCATGGAGGGGTGGCCCCTCCCCACCAGCATTGCGTCGCGAAGGCAGCACACGAGTCAGCTGTTGACAGCCTCGACCAGCGGGCATCCGGCCGGAGCCGCCCGCTGGCCGCCTGATCGGCAGCGCGGGCGGCTCTACCGTCGCCATGATCGCGGAGCGTCAGTCGACCGGCCTCGTGTGCCACCAGCGGGTTCGACGGTGGCCACCTCTCCGGGGTGGCCACCGTGGGCAGAGCGCCCAGGATGCGCACCTTGGTTAGACTCGCGGAACTTCTGACCAGGGCAGCCATTGCCAGGATGGAGTGGGCTTGGGTGACCAGCAGCTCCGTCCGCCCTGGCGCGGCATGGGCTCTGGCTTATCAACGGACTCCGGACGACCCCGTGAGGCTCCATTGACACTCTTCCGGCGCGGCTGGAGTGGCCAGAGCTCCCACTGCGTAAGGTTAGCCCGGTTGCGGTCCCACCCTGGCACACTGGCGCCATGGCAAGCATCTGGGGAATGACCCCGCGGCAGAGCATAGAGGCCGAGTGCGCACAAAGGGGAAAGTCAGCGGTGGTCGCGGGATGTGTTGACCTGCTCCAGGGACGGGAAGTAGACGATGCGCTGGTGCTGGCACTGGGCGGACCGCCTGCAGAATACGTGCTCGGTGGTGGAGCGGGAGGCAGGAACGGCTACTGGCCGCGGGTATGGGCGTGCCGCGGGCTTCTCTACGCATGGGGGAAAGAGGCAGCGCCAGCGGTCGTCCAGGCGACCGGCGACAGTGCGTGGCGGGTCCGCGAGATGGCGGCCAAGGTGATCGCTCGGCATCGAATCGAGGATGCCATCGGCGCGGTGGTCCGGCTTCAAGATGACCCCGTGACGCGGGTTCGGGCGGCAGCGGAGCGGGCCGTTATCGCCCTCTACGATCCGATCCGAACCTAGACGCGTTTCCGGGCGAGGCCGCAGGACGCGGGGCGACTGCCGCTCACACCACTGGGCCCATGGGCCCAGTGTGAACACGCGGAAATCGCCGTCCCGGGTTACCGCCCATCGCCAAGCATCCCGAGGCGCTGGCCGATTGGCGGGCAGAGACACCAGGACTTGGCGGCGGCGCGCCAGCAAACGGTCACATTGGATCGAGCACTCTGCTCACGATCCATGCGTGCTTGCCAACCTGGCGACCGCGCGTGAATCCGTACTCCTCGAAGAGTTCGACGGTTGCGCTGAACAAGAAACGCCCCGGCGCCTCGCGGCCGGTGGTCACCTCGGGGATGGCCTCGACCAGCCCGCCACCTGAGTGAGCGATCTGATCGAGGGCACCCTCCAGCGCCGCCCTTGCTAAGCCCTGGCCGCGATGTCCCTTGTCGACGTAGAAGCAAGTGATCCGCCAGTCCGGGCGTGGCGGCGCGTCCTTCGCGTATTCGCGGTTGTGCTTGATGTTTGAGAGTTCCTCGGGGCTGCCGTACTGGCACCACCCCTGGGCGGCACCGCTACCATCGAAGACGAGGGCAGCGTGAGCACTTCCGGTCCGGACCCGGTCCTCCTTGACCGCCCGATAGCTGAGCTCACGCTGTCCGCACTCTGGGTGGTAGCCGATGCACCAGCACCCGCCGAAGATCCCGTTGTTGCGCTCCACGAGCTCCGCGAAAGCATCCCAGGTGGACGCGTCAAGCGGCCGGATGGTGTAGGACATGGTCGAGTACCTTATCGCACGAATGCTGCCTCTTCCCAGCTCGCCTGACCCAAACTGAATGGACCCGCCGACTGTAGCGAAGGGGGCCCTCCCACAGCGCGTCAGCATCCTCCGGGTCCTTCTCGGAGGGACGCTATGGGGAGGCAGAGAGACGGGTGCCCTGGCAGCCCGTCGATACTGCCGCTTGAGCCAGCGATTTGCACTGCGCGGTCGCCACGTCGGCGGTAACACACCTTCGAGCGCGCCCCATCCCTTGGCCCTTTGGGTTGGAGTGCACGAGGACCGCTCACGCCCGAGGCCGCAGCTACTGGCGCTTGAGGGCTGGGCCGCCGGAGCCAGCCCGTGCATCCGGACCTCACTGCCGCTCACAGGTTCCGTAGGGGCCGACTGTCGGCACATTGCGGGCTCCGCGCCCTACGTGCCACCCTATGTCGGTGCACAAGACAAGCGTCTACCTGAGCGACGAGGAGATCGCGCGCCTAGTCAACTTGGCCGAGCGGG
This sequence comes from bacterium, assembly GCA_021817185.1. The sequence goes on along the minus strand of JAKAVU010000038.1, from coordinate 2,296 downwards.
AGGGGACGTCCCGGGCCGAGGTCATCCGACGCGCCATCAGAATTTATGACCCGGGGAGACACCCAGACCGGAACTTTTCGCTCATCGGTAGCGCCGACGGCCCTGGCGGTTCAGTCGGGGACCTGACCGAGAACGCGCTACTTGAAGGCTTCGGGACTTGACCCTTGTCCTGGACGCAGCGCCGCTTGTCGCAGTCGCCGACCGTAGGGACCACCTGAACAGCTCCGTAGCGGCACTGCTCAGGGAGGAGCCGGACGAGCTGGTCATCCCGGCTCCCGTGACCGCCGCGGTCGACTCCCTCCTCCGTCGCCGCCTCGGCCGCTCTGCGCGGCGGGCCCTCATCGACGACACCACGGCCGGCCGGTTCACGGTCGCGGGCTCGGAGCCCGAGGACCACAAGGTGGTGGCAGATCTCGAGCGTCATTACGACGACCTCGATGTGGGTCTGGCCGACTTGAGCGTGCTGGTGGTCGCAAGGCGTTTCCGCACCCGACGTATCCTCACCTTCGACCAACGTCACTTCCGGGCCCTGCGGTCACTGGGTGGTGGCCGGGTCACGCTACTTCCATCCGACGCAACGGCTGGTTGAGCTCCTGCGGGCGCGCACATCTACAGTGTGGGGAACGCCGCCGGACCGAGGGCAACGAGCCGAAGCGCACCCCTGGCTTGCGGCGATGGGTACGGGATTCGGGAGCACCAGACCACTGGATCGAGAGCCGTCAGACAACGAAGCTCATCTGATAGCAGAAGTTGGTCCACCGGATGAAGGAGTGATTTCGCGAACGCAATTTCCTATCTCTACCGCCGCGGGAAGTGGATTTGCGGCGCTGCAGCTTTCCCCTCCAACCGCGGAGTGTGGCGATCACCACGACCCCCCCTGAGTAGTACGCTGATCGTCGAGGTAATACCGATGATCACCACGGTGAGTCCGAAGGGCCAGGTCACCATCCCCGAAGCGTTGCGTGCCCGCTACGGGTTCCCGCCGGGCACGAAGGTGGTGTGGCTGGAGCGCGGCGGCGACCCCGTCCCCAAGCCGCTCCTCTCGGTCTAGCAGTTGCGTGGGCGTTTTCCGGGAGGGCGTGCTGACCGCAACGCTGCTGAAGGAGCGCGCAAGGGGCACTGGGACGCCTTCCCGGTGGACCCGGACCGCTACTACCGCTCCTTCTGCCGCAACGTCCAGGTGGAGGACGACATCTCGGAGCGCCGGAGCTTCTCGGCCGTCCGACGGATCGAGGAGCGGCTCGAGTCCCTCGACAAGGCGGGACTGGCGATCGGCGAGCGCCTTGCCCCCTATCGCGCGTTCCACACGGCCAGCCTGGAGCTCGCCGACCGGGTCGACGGCGGCGTTCCAGTTCGCGACCAGCGCGGCGTTCATCTCGCCAACGCTGTGGAACGTTCGGCCGCAGTACTTGATGATGTTCTCGTGACCGAGGTGCAGGTGAGCAGTGAAATAGGCGGTCTTCGTTCCGCTTTCGCGGGAGCTGGATCGGGCGTGGGACGCGTCCAAGCAGTGGTTATACTATCTGGTATGACTCATCTGGTTGGAGCGAAAGGGCAAGTCGTGATCCCCAAAGTTCTCCGCGAGCGGCTCGGGATCGGCCCCGGGGACGAGGTCGAGTTCTCTCTCGACGAGGGCGCCGACGCGGTGCGCCTGGAACCAGTGCGGGACCACTCGACGCTGCGAGGGTCGCTGGCCGGGCTGGGGCTCGTGGCCGAATTGGAGGCCGACCACCGGTCCGAAGCCCGTCGTTGACCGAGTGCCTCGACTCCTGGGCGGTCCTGCGCTGGCTCGAAGGCGACGAGCCGGCGGCAGCTCGGGTGGAGGCGGCGATGCCGTCTCGTCCGGTCATGAGCTGGATCAACCTCGGTGAGGTGGCCTACATCGTCGAGCGCCGCGCCGGTGCCGATCGGGCCCGTCGCGTCGTGCGGGGGCTTCGCCCTCGCCTCACGTTGGACCTGCCGACCGAAGCTCGCGTCCTCGAAGCGGCTCACCTCAAGGCGGGGTACCCCCTGGCGTACGCCGACGCGTTCGCCGTCGCCACGGCGATCGCCCGTGGCGCGACCCTACTGACCGGTGACCCCGAAATCCTGGACGGCGATCCGGCGTGGCCGGTCGAAGACCTACGCTCCTGATCCGCTGGCAGTCATAGCCGCTGCCGGGGGACGCCAGCTCTTGGCCACCAATTGCTTCACTCCTCGAAGGCTCGCCCCACCCATGTGAGGTGCTTGGGCACATCGTCCGGGTCGTCGGCTGCGGCCTCTGCCAGCCAGGTCAGGGTGAGTACTCGGGTCTGCC
>JAKAVU010000037.1 GCA_021817185.1 bacterium | reverse complement strand
AGGCCGCCGCCGAGTACGCCAAGCTCCATGAGGCGTTGCCCCGCATCAGCCCGGCGGAGGTGGAGGAGGAGCAGCAGCTCCTGATGCGGCCGCTCTCGGGAGGCAAGGGGGAGGACCCGTTCAAGCTTCACCGCGAACTGCAGGACGTGATGCAGTCGGGGGCGGCGATCGCGCGGACCGAGGAGTCGCTGACCGAGGCGCTGGAGCAGATCCTGGAGTTGAAGGAACGGGCCCGGCGAGTCCGAGTCCCGGGCACCGCCGCCTACAACCCCGGTTTCAGCGGTGCCCGCGATGACATCTTCATGCTCACCGTCAGCGAGGCGATCGTGCGGTCGGCGCTGGAGCGCCGCGAGAGCCGGGGGTCCCAGTGGCGGCTGGACTACCCGGAGCGCGACCCCGAGCTGGGCCAGGTGAACCTCATCACCCGCAAGAGCGCCGAGGGCGTGATGGAGATCGGCCGGGCGCCGATACCGCCCATGCCCGAGGAGCTGCGCCGCCTGACCCAGGGGGAGACCCGGGTGGCCGCCACCGCCGTGGCGGACCTGGCCGAGGCCAAGCTCAAGGCCAAGCGCAAGGGCCCGGAGCCGAAGGTGGAGGTGTCGCCCGAGGACGAGCGCCCCAAGACCTTGCGGATCAAGTACGACGACGGCATGACCGACCGCGAGGTGCAGATGCGGATCTGGCGGGGCAATGCCGAGGGCGGCGCCTTCGAGCAGTTCACGGTGCCCCAGGTGCAGGGGATGGTGGTGCTCGACGCCGTCCACTGGATCCAGGCCAACGGCACCGGGGATCTGGCGGCGCGGTGGAACTGCAAGGCCGGCAAGTGCGGCTCGTGCAGCGCCGAGATCAACGGTCGCCCCTCGCTGATGTGCAAGACCAGAGTCGACGCGGTGCTGGAGCAGGCGACCGAGATTGTGGTGCAGCCGATGCGGGCCTTCCCCAAGGTCGGGGACCTGGTCACCGACGTCAGCTGGAACTACGAGGTCAACCGGCGGATTCAGCCGTTCACGCCCGCCCCCGGCGAGCAGGCCCCATTTGTCATCTATCAGCACGACATCGAGCGGGTGATCGAGCACCGGCGCTGCATCGAGTGCTTCCTCTGCCAGGACGTCTGCCATGTGCTGCGGGAGCACGACGGCTCCCCTCGCTTCTTCGGGCCCAGATTCATGGTGCGCATGGCGTCGCTGGAGATGCATCCGAAGGATGTGGCCGACCGCATGCCCCAGCTGCACGGGGAGGCGGGGGTCGCCATGTGCAACATCACCAAGTGCTGCACCGAGGTGTGCCCGGAGCACATCGGGATCACCGACAACGCCATCATCCCCATGAAGGAGCGGGTGGCCGACCGGCACTACGACCCGGTGCGGCGCACATTGCGGATGCTCGGCGGAGGACGGCCCAGGTAGCCGGACGGCCGGTCAGGCGGTGGTGGTGGTCAGGTCCGTGGTCGGTGACTCCAGCGATCGAGCGATCGCCTCGGGGGACAGGTACTGCTTGTCCAGCAGCCGCCCGTCCCGGTAGCGCAGCCGGAGGACGCCTCCCTTGGCGCACTGGAGCCGGTGCAGGGCCCAGGGGGGGCGCCGGTCCTCGGTGGCCCAGAACGCCTGGATGGGGTCACCGTGGCTGATGCAGACGAAGGTGCCGCCGGGGTGGTCGTGCAACCCCTCGGCGATGACGCGGGCCACCCGGTCGTGCATCTCGCCCATGCTCTCATCGCCCTCCAGCAGCCCGGGCCAGACCATGTGCACCCACCATCGGGGCTTGCGCCAGATGATGTCCTGGTGCCTGGTTCCCTGCAGATATCGCCCGAACTCCGCCTCGATCAGGCCCACTCGCTCGAGCACCGGGATGGGCGGCGTGAGCTCCGACACGAGCAGGGCCGCGGTCTCCCGCGCCCGCTGCAGGGGGCTGGTGTAGATGGCGGCGATGGGAAACCTGGCCAGATACCTGCCCAGGGCGCGTCCCTGGTCCTGTCCCTTCGAGCTGAGGCCGAAGTTGGGCAGGTGGCCGTAGATCACTCCCATCGGGTTGGCGACGTCGCAGTGCCTGGTGAGGTAGCAGGTGGTCACGGGGCTCTGGTCGCCGGTCATGCCTCAATCCTACGGGCAAGGGTGCGGCCGGCATCCCTTTTACCAGGACGCCTGGCCGCGTCACAATGGCAGGCGGCCCCCGCGCCCCCTTAGCTCAGTGGATCAGAGCGGCGCCCTTCTAAGGCGACGGTCGGTGGTTCGAATCCACCAGGGGGTACGCGCTCTTGTCCTGCCCACTGGGGCAGCCGTGCCGCTCGCCGGTGCTGGATACTGGAGCCCTCTTGGATCCGCGCTCCCCGTTCGTGCGCTCGCTGGGCCGTGCTGACCCGCTGGTGATTGCCCTGGGCGTGTCCCGCTCGCCTGGGTGGGCGGCCTGGACGCAGGCCCATACCGGCTTGGCAGCAAGTCCTGAGACGATTGATGTCCCCTGACCCCCAGGCGGCGGACCGTGGAGCCGCGAGGAGCCGGTCGGCCGCTCCGGCCCGGCTTGCGGGCGTGCGCCCGGATGGCGGCAGGTCGTTGGTGCTGAAGGCCACCCAGTCGGCCCTGCGCCTCCTCATCGGCGGTCTGTCTCCGGGCGGCGTCGAGACCGCGGGGCTGGAGCTGGTGCCCGCCCAGGGTCCCCTGCTGGTCTGCTCCAACCACCTGTCCAACCTGGACCCCTTGGTCTTCGGGGCCGTCTTCCCCCGGGTCATGCACGCCATGGCCAAGGCGGAGATGTTCGCCAACCCACTGATGCGCTGGTATCTGGAGCAGTGCAATTGCTTCCCGGTGAGGCGGGGGAGGCCGGACCGCCGAGCCCTGCGCTCAGCGAGCGCGGTGGTCGACTCCGGGGGAGCGCTGGTCGTCTTTCCCGAGGGGCACCGAAGCCAGGCCGCGGGGATGCTGCCCTTCGAGCCCGGGATCGGCTTCCTGGCCATCACGACCGGGGCGACCATAGTCCCGTGCGCCGTCTGGGGCACCGAGGCCTCCCTGCCCCGGGGCAGGCTGTTGCCCCGCCGCGCCAAGATCCACTTCAGGGTCGGCGACCCGTACCGTCCTCAGGGTGGGAGTCCCCATGAGGTGGCCCGGGAGATTCAGCGCCGGGTCTCCGAGCTCCTCCCGGAGCGGTACCGCCAGTCAGCTCACCGAAACTAGGGTGATGGTGAAAATGAGGGTGGAGTTCGCGGGGATCTTGGGGCTGGGGCTGGTGCAGCCGTAGCCCAGGGCCGGTGGGATCACGAGCTCGCGGGTGCCTCCGACCTTCATCCCCGGGACACCTTCCACCCACCCCTCGATCACCTTGCCCGCCGCCAGGGTGAGGGATACCGGCTTGCCCTTGTTGTCGACGGCGCTGCTGTCGAAGACCGTGCCGTTGGCCAGCTTGCCCACATAGGTGACGCTCACGGTGGAGTTGAGCTTGGCGGTGGCGCCGGTGCCCACCTTCAGGTCCTTGACCTGGAGGTTGCCGGGCAGCAGGCGCGCCCCCGCCAGGGTGTAGTCAGCCTTGGTGGCCGGGTTGACGCAGGAGCTGGGCGATGCATGCGGGGAGACCGCCGCCTGCGTCCCCGAACTGGGGGTGGGGCTCACCGCAGGCTCGCCGGAGTCGAAGGAGGCGCCGCAGGCGCTGACCAGGACCACCAGTCCCACGGCGAGCAGGGGGGTGAGCGCGAGTCGTGTCTTGTTCGGTAGATTCAAGGCGAAGTCTCCAATTCGGGCGGGGCTCGGGCCCCCGGCCCAGGTTAGCGGTCACCGGTCGTAAGGGGGGGGCTGAGCTTCGAGGTTCGGGCCGGCTGTTCCGCCTGGCTCAGACGGGGTGATGACCGTTGCTGGCAGGGCAGACGTGGCCCTCCTGGTCGATGGGGAAGTGGCAGAGTGGGCAGATCGGCCGGCCGCCGGACACCGCCCTGAGGGCGCTCTCACCGAGCCTTCGGATCTGCCGGATGCTGGCCACCAGCCGCGCGGCGCGGAGATCGCCGGCGTCCTCCTCGCCCTCGTCGTCGTCGCCCAGCCGCAGGCTGGGCATCTCCTCCAGGATCAGGGTGCAGCTGCCGTCGGGAGCGTTCAGCGCCAGCTGGATGCTTCCGACCCGCCACCCCGGGGGGCTGCCGGGACTGGTGATGGGGTCGGGTGCGAAGCCCGAATGGCCCTCCTCCGGCTCGAGGATGCTGAGGATCTGGGCACCCAGCTCCTGCAGCTGGGCTTTCTCCACGATCAGGGTGCAGGTGGCGCTGCCCTGCCGGGCCTCCAGAAAGAACGTGCGGTTGCCGGGCTCTCCCACCACCCCCACGGTGAGCACGTCGGTGGGGTCGAAGTCGACCTCGATCAATGCCATCCGCCCATTGTGCCGACATGCGGACCGCCGGCGCAGCCGCGGTCAGTGGACAGGGTCCAGTGGTCCCCGGTTCTCGGCCGCGCGCTCGATGTGGGCGGCGGCGTTGATGATGGCCAGGTGGGTGAAGGCCTGGGGGAAGTTGCCCAGCAGCTCGCCGGACTTCGGGTCCAGCTCCTCGGAGAACAGGCCCAGGTCATTGCCATGCGCGGTCAGCCGCTCGAACAGGTCGCGCGCGGGTCCCAGCTGCCGTTGCATGGCGAGATTGTTGACCAGCCAGAACGAGCAGAGCAGGAACGTGCCCTCGCCCTTCCCGAGCCCGTCGTCGCGCCGGTACCGGTAGACGAACCCACTCTCGTCGGTGAGGTCGCGTCGGATGGTCTCCACGGTCCGCCGCACCCTGGGGTCCATGGGCGGCAGGAAGTTGAGCATGGGGATCATCAGGGCGGTGGCGTCGAGGGCATCCTCGTCCAGGGCTTGGCGGAAGCTGCCCAGCTTGTCGCTCCATCCCCTGGTCAGGATCGTGTGGCGGATCTCCTCCCTGGTCCAGATCAGCTCCTGGCGCTTGGGAATGGGGATCTTCAGCTGGTCGGCCAGCATGAGGCCGCGGTCCAGCGCCACCCAGCACTGCAGCTTGCTGTAGAGGAAGTGGCGCTGGCCTCCCCGGACCTCCCAGATCCCGTTGTCCGGCTGGTCCCAACTCTGAGCGACATGCTCGAGCATGTCACGCAACCCCTGCCGGACACCGGGAGCCTCGATCTTGCCGTAGCGCAGGTGCAGGTAGACCGAGTCCATCGTCTCGCCGTAGATGTCCAGCTGCAGCTGATCCGCGGCACCGTTGCCGATGCGAACCGGCTTGGACTTGCGGTAGCCCTCCAGCTGACCAAGCTCCACCTCGGGGAGCTCGGTCCGGCCGTCGATGCCGTACATGGTCTGCCAGTGCCGGGGGTGGTGGTGGTGGACCCGACTCAGCCAGGCCATGAAGGCCGAGCACTCGTCGTCGTAGCCCAGAAGCTGGAGCGCGTAGACCAGGAAGGCGGAGTCGCGCAGCCAGGTGAAGCGGTAGTCCCAGTTGCGGCTGCCGCCGATCCACTCCGGCAGGGAGGTGGTGGGGGCGGCCACTATCGACCCCTCGGGCGCATAGATCAGGAGCTTGAGGGTGAGGGCGCAGCGGAGCACCAGATCCAGGTAGGGGCCGTCGTAGTTGCACCTGCCGATCCACTCCTCCCAGTACTTCTTGGTGTCGCTGAGCATCTGGGCGGCCTCGGCGCCGTGCTCGTAGGTGCGCTCACCGTCGTAGCGCACCACCACCGCCTGGGGCTCTCCCTGCTTGAGGCTCAGGTTCTGGACGAATCCGCGACCGTGCTGCCGCCAGCTCCCCGGCCCGTCGAAGTGCATGTGCAGCTCCCCCTGCTCCAACTCCAGGCAGGATTGGTCGGAGCCGGCGACGGTGGCCTTCGGCGCCACGGTGCCGTACTCCCAGCGCGCGTCCACATGGACCGAGGCCCCGAGGTCCGAGTCCGGAGCCTCCAGCATGCGCACCAGCACGTGGTCGTCCTCCAGGGTCTTTTCGCGTTCGCGCACCACCATGAAGTCGGTGACGCGCAGCCGGCCCCGGGGGCTGCTGAGGGTCGTTTCCAGGATGTTGGTTCCGGGCAGGTAGCGACGGCTGTCGGGGATGAACCCGCCCTCCACCTCGACCCAGAGCGATCCACCATCGTCCGCGTCCAGGATCCGGCCGAAGACGGACGGGCTGTCGAAGCGGGGAACGCACATCCAGTCGATCGAGCCGAGGCGCCCCACCAGGGCGGTCGAGTGGAGGTCGCCGATGATGCCGTAGTCCCTGATCGGGAGGTATCTGGGTCTTTCCAACTGTGCCCCTCCGGGAGTGCCACTCGCTTGCGCGGCGGGCGCCGACTCTGCTCCCTCTCAGCCTAAGGGTTGAGTTGCCCGGTGATCACCTGGTCGTCCGCTGCGAGGTTGGCCGTGCTCCCGGACGCTCTGCCAGGGACTCGCACCGCCGCCACCAGATACACGGCCCCTGTGGCAAACACAACGCTCGTGGCGGTGGTGACCAGCCACTGCCAGGGCATGTGGAAGGGGACGCCCAGGGATGCCACCTCTACCGCCAAGGTGACCAGGTCGACCCCCACCGCGAGCACCAGTCCGGTGGCGGCGACCCGCCGACCCCACCGCCTCCGCTTCACCATCAGGACCGCCCCTGCGGTCACCACGAGAGCGAACGCCATGAGGCAGGAGGGGGCCGCAACGAAGTACCAGAGCCAGGGGAAGGGCGTGGCTTGGAGCATCTGGAGCATCTGCAGGAGGGACCAGGGGTGGCCTGGTGGAGCTGGGGTGAGGAAGACCAGCTGGATCGAGGCCACCGCGTTGGCGATGCCGACCAACGACCAGACGATCAGCATGGCCCCCAGAGTCACTTGGTCGATGGCGAAGGGGAGGGGCCGCCGGGGCAGCCCGGTCCGGCGAAAGACGACCGCCCCATCCTCGGGCCGCTCGATCATCGCCATTCCTCCGATCCTGTGGCCTCTCGACCGTGCCGTGGTGGCGGAGCGGGAGGGATTCGAACCCTCGAAGGGGTTGCCCCCTTACGGCATTTCCAGTGCCGCGCCCTCGGCCAACTAGGCGACCGCTCCTGGCTGCAGCAGGATTCTAAGCCGCGGCCCAGTACGGCCGGGGGCTGCGGCCTCCCGTCCGGTCCGGGAGGGATCAAGAGGAGGAGCGGCGGGGAGCGCCGGAGGCGAGTGCGCTCAGGCCTGACCATGGCTCGGATGCTGGGCCGTGTGGGCAGCCGGCGAGGCGCGCTCCCGCAGGCCGAGGGCCGGGAATCAGCCGTGGCGCACGGGCTCACAACTTGCACGGCGGCCGGCACCGGCAGGGCTCCGGACCCGCCCAGGGCCGGACTGCACGAAAGCGACCACAGGAGGAGCGGGGGCATGAGTTACCGGTCGGAGACGACCGTCGCCCGACCGGTCAGCCACGATCCGCAGTGGGGGCCGCACCGCTGCCAGCTCCTCTGCTCTGAGACGACGGCGGCAGAGCCAATTCGATCTCAAGCATGGGCCAGCCGAGCGCGGCCCGCACGTCGGTGGCGGAGAGGGCGGGATTCGAACCCGCGGTGGCTTTAGACCACACCGCTTTTCGAGAGCGGCACCTTAAACCACTCGGACACCTCTCCTGACGCCAGAAGAGTCTAAACCTGCTCGCCAGCCGGTCACGGGTGCGCAGGTGGTCGGGTCCGCGTCGAGCGGCCGCGCCAGAGGTGGTCAGCGGTCCGCGGCCTGACCGCGCAGCTGGAGGAAGAAGCGCCGCAGCATGGCGGCGGAGTCCGCCGCCGCCAGGCCCGGTTCGACCAGGGGATGGTGGTTTCCCAGCGGGCTGCCCAGCACCTCGTAGGCGGATCTGAACGCTCCCTTGCGGGGATCGTCGGCCCCGTAGACCACGCGCGGAACCCGGGCCAGCAGGATCGCCCCCGCGCACATGGGGCACGGTTCCAGGGTGATGTAGAGGGTGACCCCGTCGAGCCGCCATTCCCCGGTGCGCCGGGCGGCCCGGGAGAGAGCCAGCATCTCCGCGTGGAGCAGGGCGCTGGAGCCCCGCTCCACCCGGTTCGAGGCGGCCGCCACCACCCGGCCGGCGCGCACGGCGACACAGCCCACGGGGACCTCTCCGCGCCGGGCGGCGCCGCGGGCCAGCTTGAGGGCGTGGCGCATGTGCCGACGGTCCTGCTCGCTCCAGGCCGGAACTGGCAGCGGTTCCTGCAAAGTGACCACCCTATAATTGCGGTCCACGCGGTGGCTATAGCTCAGTTGGTTAGAGTGCCAGGTTGTGGCCCTGGAGGTCGAGGGTTCAAGTCCCTCTAGCCACCCCGCGCCCAGAGCGCCGGGAGCCCTATGGTATGCTCGGGCCGACCCGGAGCGGGGCCGAAGCTGGAGTGCAGCTTCCACGCGCCGCCCGCGGTGACTTTCAGGAGGCGAGACCGAGCATGCTACAGGGCGAGGCCAAGACGGCGGTCATCGATCAGCACCGCCGGCACGAGGGCGACACCGGATCTCCGGAGGTGCAGATCGCGATTTTCAGCGAGAGGATCAGCGAGCTCACCGAACACCTCAAGGCTCACCCCAAGGATCACCACACCCGGCGCGGGCTGCTCAAGCTGGTGGGCAAGCGCCGCCGGCTGCTCGACTACCTGGCGCGCATCGACATCGACCGCTACCGGGCCCTGGTCGCCAAGCTGGGGCTCCGCCACTGACACCGACCGCCTTCCGGAACTCGGCGCTGGAACCGCCCTCCGGTTCACAAGTAAGACCGCGGCTCCCAAGCAGGGGGACGGTGGTTGGCCTGGACGCATCGGCGCAGGCGCGGTTGGAGACTGGCGATCTGGGCCGAGCGACAGCTCAGCTCTCATCCCCACTCCCTAACCGCGCAGCCTGGATCGCGCCCGGCTCGCCGCCGGCAGCCCGCCTGGGGGCGCGGGGAGGAAAACGATGGAAAAGACAGTTGTTGCGCGCACCTTCGACGGCGCGGAACTAAGCATCGAGACCGGCTGGATGGCCGGTTTCGCGAACGGCGCCGTGATCGTGCGCCAGGGCGACACGGTGGTTTTGGCCACCGCCACCGCCAGCCGGGCCCCCCGGCCGGGGATTGACTTCTTTCCCCTGACCTGCGACTACGAGGAGAAGATGTACGCCGTCGGGCGCATCCCGGGCGCCTTCTTCCGCCGCGAGGGCCGGCCCGGGGAGGCCGCCACCCTGACCTCGCGCATGATCGACCGGCCGATGCGGCCACTCTTCCCCAAGGACTTCCGCAACGATGTGCAGATCGTCGCCACCGTGCTCTCGACCGACCAGGTCCATGATCCGGCCATCCTCGCCCTGATCGGCGCGGGGGCGGCGGTCGCCATCAGCGACATCCCTCACGGCGGTCCGATCGCCGCCTGCCGGATGGGAATCCTGGACGGGCAGCTGGTCGAGAACCCGGGGATGCCGGACCTCGAGCGCAGTCAGCTCGACCTGGTGGTCGCGGGCACCAGGGACGCCATCAACATGGTCGAGGCGGGCGCCCAGGAGGTGTCCGAGGACGTCTTGGTGGAGGCGCTGAGCCGCGCTCACGAGCGGATCCGCCAGATCATCTCACTCATCGACGAGCTGGTGGCCAAGGTGGGCAAGCCCGACATGGACTATCCGCATGTGGGAGTCGCCCCCGAGCTCAAGCAGGCGGTGGCGGAGGCGGCCTACGACCGCATCAACCAGGCGTTTCGGGAGGCCGACAAGGCCCAGCGGGACCTCCAGGTGGACGCGGTCAAGCACGACGTCCAGCTGCAGTTGCAGGAGCGCTTTCCGGGGCGCGACCAGGACATCTCCGCCGCCTTCGAGTCGGTGCTCAAGTCGGCGGTCCGGCAGGCCATCCTGAACGAGGGCCTGCGTCCGGACGGACGCCGCCTGGACGAGATCCGGCCGATCTGGTGTGAGGCGGGGGTTCTGCCCCGCACCCATGGCAGCGCCGTCTTCACCCGGGGCCAGACCCAGGCCCTCTCGGTGGTCACTCTGGGCACCATGTCCGACCAGCAGCGGCTGGACGGCTTGGGGCTAGAGGAGTTCAAGCGCTACATGCACCACTACAACTTCCCGCCCTTCTCGGTCGGCGAGGCGAGGCCGCTGCGCTCACCGGGCCGTCGCGAGATCGGCCACGGCGCCCTCGCGGAGAGGGCGGTGAAGGTCATGGTGCCCCCCGTGGAGGAGTTCCCGTACGCGATCCGGATTGTGACCGAGATCCTCTCCAGCAACGGCAGCACCTCGATGGCCAGCGTCTGCGGCAGCACTCTGGCCCTGATGGACGCCGGGGTGCCGATCAAGGCACCGGTCAGCGGCATCGCGATGGGGCTGGTCACCGACGAGAACGACAGCTCGCGCTACGCCATCCTCTCGGACATCCAGGGGATGGAGGACGCCCTCGGCGACATGGACTTCAAGGTGGCCGGGACCCGCGACGGCGTGACCGCCCTGCAGATGGACATCAAGGTGCGCGGGCTCACCCCGGCCATCTTCCGCCAGGCGCTGGAGCAGGCGCGCCAGGGCCGCCTGTTCATCCTCGAGAAGATGGAGCAGGCGATTCAGGCGCCCCGGCCGGCGATGTCGACCTACGCGCCGAGGATCATCACCCTGCACATCCATCCCGACAAGATCCGGGACCTGATCGGTCCCGGCGGCAAGACCATCCGCAAGATCCAGGAGGAGACCGGCTGTCAGATCGACATCGAGGACGACGGCAAGGTATTTCTGGCGACCGTGGACGAGGAGGCGATGGAGCGCGCGGTGGCGATGATCCGGGACCTCACCGAGTCGGTCGAGGTGGGCCGGATCTACAAGGGCAAGGTGGTGCGGATCATGCCGTTCGGTGCCTTCGTGGAGATCCTGCCCCGCCAGGATGGGCTGGTGCACATCTCTCAGCTGGCGGATCAGCGGGTGAACCGGGTGGAGGACGTGGTCAACATCGGTGACGAGATCATGGTCAAGGTGACCGAGATCGACGACCGAGGCCGGGTCAACCTCTCGCGCAAGCAGGCGATCACCGAACTCGCCGGCAAGGACGGCAACGGCAGGGGTCCGAACTCCGGCGAGGCGGGTGCCTGACCCGGCTCCGCTGGAGCTGGCCTCCAAGCAGGCCCACCTGGACCGGATCGCGGCTCAGGTGGAAGCCTGCCAGAGGTGCGACCTGCACCGGAGCCGGTCCCGGGGGGTCCCCGGGACCGGTCCGGCCAGCGCCCGGATCATGGCCATCGGGGAGGCCCCGGGAGAGCGCGAGGACAAAGAGGGCAAGCCCTTCGTCGGCCAGGCGGGCCAGCTGCTGACCCAGCTGCTGGAGGAGGTGGGCCTCAGTCGCGACGACATCTTCATCACCAACGTGATCAAGTCTCGGCCCCCAGGCAACCGCGACCCTCTGCCCGCGGAGGTGCAGGCCTGCGCCGCCTATCTCGACGAGCAGATCGCGGTGATCCAGCCGCAGGTGATCCTGCTTTTGGGCCGCCATGCCCTGCAGCGGTTGGTCCCGGACGCCCCGGGCATCTCCCGCTGCCACGGCCGGACGCTGCGGGTCGGCGACCGCACCTACATGCCCTGCTACCACCCGGCGGCAGCGCTCTACCAGAGCTCGCTGCTGCCCACGTTGCGCGAGGATTTCCAGCATCTGCGCGAGCATCTCGACGGCCTGGCCGGCGCCGCCGCCAGCCGGGTCGCCCCGCCCCCGGATCCCACTCCAGAGCCGCCGGAGCAGCTTGGCCTCTTCTGAATCCAGCCCGTTGCAGGTGCTGGCCCCCCCACCGGCGGGGGTGGTCCGCTTCGTGCCCCTGGGCGGGCTGCGCGAGATCGGCAAGAACCTGGCCCTATTGGAGTGCGGCGAGGACGTGCTCATGATCGACGGCGGCCTCCGGTTCCCCGAGATCGGCATGGAGGGGGTGGACATCATCCTGCCCGACATCACCTTCCTCATGACCAGGCTCAGCCGGCTGCGAGCCGTGGTGCTCACCCACGGGCACGAGGATCACATCGGGGCGCTCCCCTTCTACCTGCATCAGTTGCGGGTGCCGATCTACGGCACCGCCGTCACCATGGGGCTGCTGCGCAACAAGCTGGAGCGGCGGGGTCAGGCCGGGGCCGCCGACCTGGTGGTGGTCGCTGACGGTCAGGTTGTCCGGGCGGGAGCGATGACGGTCGAGTTCATCCACATGACCCACAGCGTCCCCGGCAGCTGCGGCCTGGCGATCACCACACCGGCCGGACTGGTGCTGCACACGGGTGACTTCAAACTGGACCAGACCCCGGTCGGCTCGGAGCCACCTGACCTCGAGCGGCTTGCCGAGTTGGGCCGGCAGGGGGTCCTGCTCCTGTTGAGCGACAGCACCAACGCCCCCAACGCGGGGGTCACCCCGTCGGAGGTGAGCGTGCGACCGGGGCTGGAGCGGGCCATGGTGGAGGCGAGAGGGCGGGTGATCGTGGTCACCTTCGCCAGCAACCTCGCCCGGCTCCGGCAGATCCTGGAGATAGCGGAAGCCAATGGGCGGCGCAGCTGCCTGGTCGGCCGCAGCATGCTCCGCAACTTCACCACCGCCACCCGGCTGGGATTCCTGCAGCCCCCCAGACAGGGAATGCTCTCGCCTCGGGAGCTGCCGCACATCGCCGACAGGCGCGTCTGTCTCATCGCCACCGGGTCCCAGGGCGAGCCGCTGGCCGCACTCAGCCGGATCGCGGAGGGTGACCATCGCTTCGTGACCGCCAATCCGAATGACACCGTGGTCCTGGCCGCCAACCCGATTCCCGGCAACGAGTCAACCGTCAACCGGGTGGTGAACCAGCTGGTGAGCCAGGGCGTCAGGGTGCTGGCGGGCAGCGCCGACGGGGTGCACGCCAGCGGCCATGCGGCCAGCGAGGAACTCGCCTTCATCTTGCGCCTGATCGGGCCGAGGTACTTCGCCCCGGTGCACGGCGAGCCCCGACACCTGGCGGCCCACAAGGCGCTGGCCCTGGCGAGCGGGATCGGCGAGGATCGCATCGCGGTGATGGACAATGGCAGCGCCCTCGAGGTGGGCGGCTCCGGCGTGGGCATCGCCGCCACGGTGGGGACCGGGCGGGTTCCGCTCGACTCGGACGGCCGGGCGGTGGGGGGCCGGGGGGCCCTGGTGGCCCGGCCCGAGGAGATCCTCGCGGTCGGCTGCCGGGTGACTGGCGGGGAGGTGCTGGTGGAGGCCGACATCTCCGCTGCCGGCGCGGGCGGGCCTCCTCAGGAGGCCATGCAGGCCATCCGCAGGGCGGCCCAGCGGGCGGTGCGCCGAGCTCGGGCTGACGGTTACAGACCGGCGGAGATCGGGCTGCTGGTCGAGACCGAGGTCGAGCGGGCGCTGGCCCAGCAGCGCATCGACCACCTGAGGGTTCTTCCCATCGTGTCCGTGGTCTGATGGTGCGCCGCCCGCTCACCGTCT
>JAKAVU010000036.1 GCA_021817185.1 bacterium | reverse complement strand
CCGGATGTTCTTCCAGATCCTCGGCGCCATCGCCGAGTTCGAGCACGCCTTGATGGCCGAGCGCACCCGCGACGGCCTGGCCGCCGCCCGGGCCCGGGGCCGTACCGGCGGGCAGCGGCCCAAGCTCAACCCCCGCCAGGCCAGGATCGCCCAGGACATGTACGACCAGACAGGTCCCGACGGTCGGCGGGCCCACACCGTGGCCGAGATCGCCACCGAGTTCGGCGTCTCGCGTCCCACCATCTACCGCCACCTCCAGCGCCCGGGCCGATGACCGGCGCCGCTCAGATTCGGTAGGTCTGGGATGCTCTGAGACGCTGATTGTGGGCACGGGTCTTGCATGCGGCCAGGCCTCTTCTGGAATGACCCAGGCGACGTCGCATTAACGGCCGTTTGTTGGAACCAAGCTCGTCTGGGAACTGGGTGGATCGTCAGCCCGGAGCCTGCGCTACCTTCGGCTGTCCACTCAACCTCGTGTCCGCAGAGGTGTGCTGGGTATCGGCGCCCGCCCTTGAGAGTCCCGCGCTCGACTTGGATCTTCTGACCACTTGGCAGCAGCGGCGGACGGTCGACTCAAACCCTTCTCTCCAGCCCTGTCGTGGCCGCACGTTCAGGATCCTCCGCCGATCCTCGGCACGGGCCAATAGCTTGACCTGGCCAGCCGCCCGGCGCATGACATTTCCGGTCTTCTCAAGAGCATCGCTACCTGGGCAGAACCTCCCTCGGAAGCAGCGCAGAAGCACGGTATATCTCGATCGAGAAGAGCTCGCAGAACGCATCAAACAGCAGCATCACCTGAACAAATGGCAACTCCATCGCGAATGGGCGGAAACTATACAGGCGGCTACGACTCGGCTCGATGAAATGGATCCGAGCAATATCAGCCAAGGCGTCGAGAGCCAGCATGACGGGCTCCGATCCGCCCGCCGCCCGAGAAGTGCTAGGTAGTAATCTCGGCGAGTCCCGGACCTCTAGACGCGCGATTCGATCCTGCTCATCCACTCCTAGGGCAACTGTGAGCGACGGCGGAGCCAGCGCATCATGCCGAGGCTCCAGTCCAGCGACAACTGTCCGGACCCCGCCCCTCCCTTCAGTAGCGACGTACACTACGCCAAGGCGGGCCTTCGGATCGAACGTCGCTTGGAGTTCAGCGGCCTGTGCCACTAGACGCGTCCAAACCCAATCAGGGAGAAGCGGAACACTCGGTCTCCGTCTTATTCAGGTTCCGACTCGGCTCAGGACCCATTCCAAGAAGCCAAGAATCCAGCGTAACCGTCGGTGACCCACCAAGGGCATAGGCCGTAAGCCGGAGGGCAATAAGCCGTCACGACGCCCAAGTAGTATCCGTCCTGCATCACCGTCTGGAGATTAGCGGCCAGCAAGACATGGGTCCACTCAAGGTATCCGGTGCTTTGGTACACCGGTACGTTGTACACGGCGATTCCATAATTGTAGTTGTTGGTGCCTGAGCTAAACCACTTGTAGCCGTCCTGTACCGCCCACTGGAGAATGTTGGTGTCATTGATGCCATGCTTGCTTTGGATCTTGTTCCAGCCAAAGTTGGAAGTAGAGCTACCCTGACGAAGTACCACCGCGGTTCCCGAACCGTCGAAGAACTCGTTGAGAACGTAGTAAGGGCTTGAGGACGGATACGGCGTACCACCACCGCCGCCGCAGCACAGGACCTGAGGCGACCCACTTGAGTTGGTATTCGGATTCTGAGCCATGACCGGCAAGGCAGCCGTCCCACCGACAAGTGCAACCGCACAAATGACAGACGAGATAGCGACTAGGAGCCGTCTAGGAAGTCGCATAGTGAACGCACCTCCGATACATACGAAGACTTCGTCAACCGGCTTAACACCAACACGAGACCGTAGCTGCTACCAACGGCCATGGAAACCTATGGCAGATTGTACGTGCCCCATCAACGAAATGGGACTAGGGGAATCCCTAGTCTCTTGGGCAAGACGCTCAGCTCAGGTGGACTCCCCAGCCGAGGGGTGGTGGGCATCCCAGATGTGAACCAGCGCTGTACGGGTCGCGATCCCGAGCTGGGTGTAGAGGTGGTGCAGATGGTACTCCACGGTCTTCTCGCTGATGTGGAGCTGGCCCCCGATCTGGCGGTTGGTCAGGCCAGCCGCGACCAGCTCGGTGATCGCGCGCTCACGAGGAGTGAAGTCATCCAGCGACCTTCGAGGAGGCCTTGGCGGGCTGTCGCCCGAGGGGTCAGACACGACCGCCTTTCTGTGCCGCGGAAGTCCTCCTGGCGACGGAGAGCGGCTTGCCTTCGTCAGCCGGCGGTGCAGATCGCCGTGAGACCCTTGCCCGAATGTCCCACTCCGAGCCTGAAGACGCGGGCCAAAGCACTACAGCGTCCCGGAGGCTGGCACCCTCGCTGCCGAAAGTGGCCATCCCCTGCATCCCGCCCTCCCATGACTGCCCTGGCGTCGCTGCGGCGTAGTCTCCCACGGGCTGGAGCGATTGCATCCCCTGGAGGGCCGAATGGTCAACCAGCCAGCCCGGCCGGCCGGGCCCTCATCAGCTACGCACGTACCGCGCTGGCGGAACCAGCGCCTGTCGGGAGCTACATCCGATGGCCTGGCCAGCTCCGCGCCGACTCGATTGAGGTACCGATAACTCTGGACGGGCTTGGCACTCGGCAACAGGCGCATCACGGGCCTCAGGGGGTCGGCAGGATCACGATGCCGAAGCGTGCCTCAGCCGCCGTGACCAGCGAAGTCGGCACAGCTGCCGTCTTCACCGTGAGGAACTGATCGTCATGCTCGCCGGCCAGGCCGAAGAGGGCGATACCGGGCAGGCTCTGGCAGGGGTCGTGGCGGGCCAGGTACCGGATGCCGTTGAAGCCAGCCCGGTGGAGCGCCGCCGCCCAAGCTTGGGTGGTCCCGTAGGCGGTGCTGGCGTGAATCTCCCCGGTGACCCCGAAGTGGCGGCTGAAGGGAGTGGTGACGTCGGCCAAGCGGACTTGATCCCGGAGCTGGACAAGGGACAAGACCTTGGCGTTGAGCAGGGCCTCGGCCACCACTGCAGCTTCCCGGAAGACCTCGGCGAAGCTGGCGAGAGGCTCTTCGCTCAGATAGCAGGTGCCATGGGGTGAAGGCAGATCGAAGCGACCGGAGCCGTCGGAGCTGTAGAAGCCACTCTCGCGGTCAGCCCGGTGGATGCGAGCCAGCACCTGGCCGGACGCCAACCGGTGGACGGGGAAGCCGCTCAGATCGCCGGGGGGCCCCGCCAGGGAGGGGCTCGGGCTCACTGACCGAGACGGCTAGCGCTACGTCAGGCGGCCACCAGGGCCAGCTCAGGGCTGCCCCCGTCGGCCAGCCAGCGCGCAGGGGCCATCCCCTGCAGCAAGGCGTTGGGGGTGCAGAACCACGAGGCCGCGGTCCAGGGGTCCACCTCTGCCTCTTGGAGAGCACCCAGGAGTGCGGGAAGTCCCGGCAGTACTGCCTTGGTGGTCGTCCCGGGCCGGTCGATCAGCTGGAAGGCTGGGAAGCCGACCTGCCGGCTACCGCGACGCAGAGCCAGCAGACCGCCTCGTCGCACCCGGTCGTGGACCGCCTGACGAGTGCCGACCCCAAGCAGACCGGCCACCTGGTCAGCCCCCAGCATGGAGCCGAGGTGGCGGTCCCAGACCCGCCCGGCCCCCACCAGGATTGCCGCCCGACGGCCGAGTTCCTCGGCCGAGGAGCCTCCGGACTCCTCACTGACGCCAAGGCGCTCCAGGGTGGCCCCGAAGGACTCGCGAGCCCGGGCGGCGAAGGGGTGAAGCACCAGACCCCCATAGCCAGTTGTCAAGTTGCCAAGGCGCTGGACACTTGGCCAGCAGCGTCCCCCTCGGTCAGAGGAATCCGCTCAGCGGCAACGGCCCACCATTGTGGATGGGGCCCACAGTGACCAGGTGAGTGGCCGGGGCCCCCCCGGCCGCTCACCTGGTATCACGATCCCCGATGAACTGGCCCGGGCCATCGAAGATGGATAACGCCTCTGGAGCTCTGAAGGCGGTCTTCGAGTTGCAGGCGATCGCGGGTGCTACGGGCACCACCAAACGACTGAAGATGTCCACATCTCTGAACTCCGATCAGACGCGGATCACCTGGACGTCCGGAATAGCGTCGTAGTCACGGTCCTGGGTGACGACTGGCAGTTGGGCAACGACTGCGGTCGCAGCTATGAGCGCGTCGAGGAGCGGAACACGTCGTCGACGCGCGCGCAGGTCAGCCACTATTCGAGCGAAGGCGCGCGCCACCTCAGCGTCGACCGGAAGCGGGTCCCAGGTCGACTCCACCGCCGCCAACGTCGCCACCCGCGTGGCCCGGTCGGCGTCGTTGGCCAGGAGCACGCCAACGGTGAGCTCAGCCAGGGTAACCACGGACACCTCGGTCTCAGTGATGCCGGACATCTCGCCGAGCGGTCGTCCCGACTCCGCCGCCACGAAGAACGAGGTGTCCAGTAGCGCTTTCACGCGCCGTCGGTGGTGTCGGCAAACAGCTCCCTGAGCTCTCGGAGAAGTCCGGCGTCCGCAGCGTGGCGAGAAGCGAGTTTGCGAGCTTCTCCGACCGGTACCGCCCGGTGCTGGCGCAGGGGTACGAGCTCAGCCACCGGACGACGATCCACGGTGACAGTGACACGCTCGCCGCCTTCGACCCGACGCAGAACCTCGCTGACGGTATTGCGCAACTCCCGAACCGAAACCGAATCGTTCACAGGCGCTAGCGTAGCACATGCACCCACAGGAGTGGACGCGTCGGCGGGTTCGTTTGGGGAAGCTCCAAGCCGTGGGCCAGTCCGGCGCGAACCTCAATCGGGGGCACGCTGGTGCCCCGCCTCCCGCAGCAGCGCGCCGACCGCCAGGCGGCTCCCCGAGTTCCGAGGACCCGCCCTCCCCCCACCTGCTCTCCGGGGGCATGGCGGGCGGCAGCTGTGCGACGGCGATGGCCCAGAGCAGTGGCAAGAGCGGCGGCTACTACGGCCGCTTGGCGGCCATCAAGAGCGCGTGCGGCAACCACCGGCTGGTCCGGCGCACCCTGGCCGAGAGGGCATCCTCAAAGCCGTCCGCGAGCGCCCCGCAGACGCCGGGGGCGATCCGCTACGTCCTGGCGCACATCGAGTCGGAGGTCAGGAGGATGTACCCCGACGTCCCCGAGACGATCCTGCTCCAAGGGGGCCGAGCTCCAAGCCGATGAGCGCTGGGTCGGTAACTTCCGACCTAGATCCGCGAGTGAGGGTTCAGGTGAGGGTTGGATTGGCGCCGGAGCCGGGTAAGCGAGCCGGCTGAGAGAGGATTGAGGCCGGTGAGGCCGGCGGAATAGGTGGGAGAAGTCGGGAATCGTGTTGGCGCTGTAGGCCTTGCCGAGACGGGGGTATGTCAGCGGCACCGGCCGGCGAGCACGGGTGAGTGTCAATCGAGATCGAAAGCGGCGCGGATCGAGGTGGCAAGTTCGGGCTCCTGTGCGGGAAGCAAGTAGCCGATCAGGCTGCCCAGTGCCGACGTTGGCACAGTGACGATATTGTCGCAGCTGACCACACTGTCATGATCGAGGCCGTTTGCCAAGCCGACCGGCACCTCCGTCGATAGGCCCCGGATCGTGCTGGTGATGGGTGCGACGGTCACCCGGGTGAGATAAGGACGAACCACCTCGCGGGTCAAGATCAGGACGGGCCGGGTCTTGTCGAGGTGAGCGACATGGATCGGCCGCATCAGGCGAGGTCATCCAACGGGGTACGGGCTGCGTACTCGGCAAGCCCGTCGAGATCGGGGTCGCGTCCGGCCTGGGATAGGATGGCCGCGTCGCGCGCCGCAATCTCCCGCCGCCGTTCACGGTCCACTGCCCGCGCCACGACGACTGCTCTGCTCGTGGCTTGGCCGCGGTCAACGAGCTGGTCGATGAACTCGACGAGGTCGTCAGGCAACCGAACCGCAATTTGCTTGCTCATACCAGAATGGTACCACTTCGGGATTTGACATCAGCGGCGCCACGAGCCGCGCCCGCCGGCGGGCGTGGGACTCCTTCAAGATCGGCCAGTTGGGGAAGAGGACCCAGACGGCCTCCATCTCCGGGGCGCTTGGCAAGATCCCGTCACGACGACCAGAGGGACTGGGGCCTAGCGCAACGGAGGACGAGGATCGCAAGGGCACAGCGGCGCTTCCGCCGAACTCGTACAGCACAATGGTGCTGACCAGGGGGGAAGCTATCGATCCGCGTCCGATGCAAGGTAGAGTGACGCGAGCCGACGCTGCTGGCATATCCGCTCCCACCCCTCATTCCACCGCCGTACACAACGAGGAGCCAGGAGGCTCCGGTCTGGGATCCGGCCAGCATCAACCTCCAGCGACTGGACCCCATCACCTTGGACGCTCCGATGGCTGTCGAGCCCAGAAGGGAGGTTTCGCCGGGGAGCTGCTCCTCCATGCCGTGGAGGCGGCTGGCAGCCCGGTGCCCGCCGAGCCCACTCCACCACCTCCGGCACGGCTGGGCCACCCTCAGAGCATTGGACATGGAGGTTGCGGCAATGGTGCACGGCCGCTTGCGAACCGGCCCTTGAGACCGTCGGTCTGAAGTCATCAACCCTGATTGGGTGCCCATTCGCCAGTCAGACATGCACCATTAATTTTTCCTCAGTGTCGAACTCGCGTGTCCAATGCTCTGACCTTGCTCCTGGCGAGGAGGGTCGACCTCAAGACCGTCTCAGCGGTCCTCGGCCACAGCACCATCAGCCCCACGGCGAACACCTACGCGGCCGTCCTGCCCTCCCTCGCGAGCGACGCGATGACTCGCCTCGGGGCACTGCTGACGACGGATGGCCCCCAGCTCCGTGAGCAAGATGTGAGCACCGGTCGGATCCAGCCTCAGGTGGGGGCTAAGAAGGCCTATCTTGATCTCGATCTGCTGGAGGTGACTCCGGGAATCGAACCCGGGGTCGTGGTCTTGCAGGTTGGGCACGTTTGTTCGTAAGCGTCCGTAGACGTACGTCTCGAACCAAAATCTCAGAAGCGCGAACCGCTATCGGCCGCTGACGTGCGCCAAAGTTCGTCGGCGTGGCCGTCAGCGGTGACGTCAACCTGGAGCACCAAGGCTGGCGCCAGGCCACGTCTGGTAATGGCAGCCGGATCAGGTCGCGGAGTGCCAAGCGGCACGGGCCGTCGCCATGCTCGGCGCTTGGCTCCGCCAAGTATTGCTCCCGCCGAGGATCGAAGGAACACAAGCACCCGCCGATCGAGTGTCCCGTCACCGCACGAAGTCCGGTGGGTGGGGAATTTACGGCGATACCGCGGCAGTACCGAGTGACTGCGGGAACTCGCGCACAGACCAATGGCGACCAGCATCAGTGGTCTGGATCAGCTCAAGGTGGGGACCGGCTGGAGAGGTGACGGCCCAGCCGCTGTCGACGGTGACAAAGTCGATGATGGTTCCTTGGAGGTCCGCGGTAGAGGCTACGGTAAACCACCGCCCGCCGGAGTTCGTGGTCCACGTCACTTGGTCGCCTTTGACCGCAACCCAATCCGCAAGACTTGTGAAATCGACCGCGGTGGCCCCAGTCGCTACCCGGGTCGGCTGCCACTGCTGGCCGCCACTCGTGGTTGTGTACACAAACTGCGTGAGCGTCTGAGACGGGTAGAAGCTGACCTGTTCCACTCCGTTCGAGGAACCAAAGAACTCCGGAGGCGTCGTCCCGCACATGCAGTCGCTGCTATCTTGGGTGGGCACGCCGGGCGGGAGCGGAAGCGTTTGCGCCGCCCAACTCAGCCCCCCCGTCGGTGGTGCGATAGAAGCACAACGCCCTTCCTCCGCTGCAGAATCCGCCAAGCCGGCCGACCTTAGGTGAGGCCCAGCCCGCGCCGGTTTTGTCGCAGCCTGGGTACAGCCCGTCAGCGGCCGGCCCGCCGGGGCCCGCCCTGGCTACCGCTCGCCACCGTCGCCCCCATTCGTCGTGGCCCACAGGCGCATGCTGGACGAGCCCGCCGCGACTCCTCCAGCGACTACGTCAAAGCCGTCGTTGGAATTCAGGAACGTCAGTTGCGACCCTCCTCCAGAAACACTCGAGACCACGGTCCATCTCGCTCCCGCGTCGGCGGTGAAGTAGACCGTGTCTCAATCTGAATACAGGTTGCTACCTGCCGTCAGGATCGGGACCCACGCCTCACTCGCGGTCAAGAACACCTCTCCTTCGATTGGTGGGTCCGTTTCCGCCACCAACGATGCGCCCGACCGGTTCGCGCCGGGAGGTGCGACGTTGGCCCAGGCACGGCCGCCGTTGCTCGTGTGCCAGAGGGCATTGATCCCGCCCAAGGTCTGGGTGACAGCCCATCCCTGGGTCAAGGTGATGAAGTCGAGGTGCACCAGAGAGTTGCCCCTCAAGGTCTGAGTTGCGGTCGAGGGCTTACTGGATTGAGGCGATGAACGACCCGCGGACGAGCCGCAGCCCGCCAGCGGCATTGCGAGAAGCACCAAACAGGCGAGCTGAGTGCCCCGCCAGGGGCCGCAGCGAGGGGCGTCCATGGCGGTCTCAACGGATGGGTCAGAGAGCGCGTTACGGGGTGGTCGGGGCCGTTCGCATCGGCCCGACGAGGTAAGTCCTCCGCACTGCCCTCTTCAGTTCCAAACTCGGCCGCCATTGGATCGTCTCGACCAAGGCCCCGGACGCAGCAGTTCTTCGCGATCGGTGCCGATCCAGATCAGAAACGACAAGTGCTCAGGTTGCTCCCGGCGGCGGCAGCGCGCTGCCGCGATGTTCACGGCGGAGCAAGCCGCCACCTCCGTCCACCCTGACCGCTCACTGTGCAACCAGTCGTCGCGTTGGTAACGTGCCGGACGAGCGTCGACCGAGGGTCGAGCCGCCTGACCCGGTCGCTGAGGCCACCAGGCACCCACCCGTCGCAAGGGAGGGCTCGCTGTGATTAGATGACTTTCGCCGCTAGAGAACCCTGCACTTTTCGTGACCAGAACCCTGCACTCTTGCTGATCCCTCACAGTCACCCCACTCGGCATCCTCAGCTCCTGGGCTTGCTCCAGGTTGCCAATCATCTGGCGAGTGCCCGCGCCGCGACCAGGACCGGCGCCAGACCACGTCTGGTGCGTCGCTCGATCTCCTCGAAGGGCGGCGCGCCGAGCGCAAGATAATCCCCGAGCTCACGCTCCCAACGGCTTCGGTACGCGATGAGCCGGCGGTTGAAGATTGCGGCCCACTCCTTGGGGTCGGTTCGCTGACGATCACGGGCGAGGTCGTTGGCGGCCTTGCGGAGATAGAGCTCCCAGGCCTCGAGCGCGTCGACTTGGCCGCTGCGAAGTAGCTGATGGAGGTCGTACAGGTCGCGACATTGCAGCCGTTCGGCGAGGCAGCGCAACTTCGCGGCCCCGACCCCGTTTAGCGCGTATCCCTCAATCCCCGCACCTTCGAGCAGATCCGGCCAGCGACGTTGTAGGTTGAGGCGCGCGTGCGCCGTGACCAGCTCGGTGTCAGAGATGTCGAGCTTGATGCTGCGGGGCCTCGACATCAGGGGTCCGACATAGGTCACCCAGGCCGTCGCACCGTCATCCCTGGAGACGTCCAGTGCCGGAAGCTCCAAACGCTCCTGGCAGGCGCTAGCAGCCGCTGCTATGGCAGCGGTGGCAGCGGCTCGCGAGAGACCGTCGATCGCTGAAAAGTCAAGGTCTGCAGAGTAGCGATAGGGATCGAAGTAGCACAGGCGCAGCAGCGTCCCGCCCTTGAGGACGAGCCGGCGGTCGCCGTTCGCCCCGATGTCGGCACACAGTTGGGAGAGCACGTAATCACGCTCGATCGTCTGGGCCGGAAGCTTCTCGTCATTGGCCCGATGGGTGATGGCTCCCTTGGAAATCATTGCGCAACAACCGCCGCGAGCTCCGAAGCGGGATGTGGCCATGAGACCCCCCACAACTTGTCGATCCAGCCATCGACGTGGCTCTCCCGCGGGTCGAGCTCAATGAGGCTGTGCCACGCTGGGGGCGGGAGATTGCGGCCAACCGACAGCGAGAGGGCCGTCGAAATCGACCCCAGGCGCCGGTAGGCGGGAATTGCGTCGAGACGTTGGGCAAGTTCGGCCAATCCCGAGGTCGTCCTTACCGCCGCCAGAGCCTCGGCTAGCCGCGCATCTCCTCCGCTAAGTTGTGGGTGCCCAGCCACATCGAGGAGCGCCCTCTCCACGGTTGCAACCCACGAGGGGCCTAAGCGTTCGGTGGCCACCATAACCGTCGCTGTCTCCTCGTGAACGACTCGAAGCGGCCGTCCAGAGAGCGTCTTGAGGCGAGGACGGTATGAGCTCGCCACCTGGACGGTTCGGACGGGGCGCGTTAGTAGCCCGTGGTGGTCAAGCGCTGTCAGGAAGCCGATCCGGTGTGGATTGCCCGCGAAGGCGGCCGCAACGGCTGAGCCCAGGTCATCCCACACGGCTTGAGTGCCAAGCGCGCCAATGGGGCGCAGAACGTAGCGGCCCCCTGCCACTCGATCGACCAGACCCTCGACGACGAGACGGCTGAGCAGGTTAGAGGTGGCCTGA
Organism: bacterium; assembly: GCA_021817185.1. Next base: position 3,135 of record JAKAVU010000036.1, on the reverse strand, counting down.
GGCGAGAGCTTGAGCGCTGAGCGCACCTCCGCCGTCGTGAACGCCGTACGGCCCTCCTCCGCGAGCCGGTCCAGCACCTTAAGTGAACGCTTCGTGGCCATCGCCGTGCCTCAATGCCCCTCCACTCCCCACTTCCAGGTTGCCCGGTCGATTATACCTCACTTCCGGCGCAAATACACGATTGACGTGTAATCGCGCCATTACAATCACAGAAGCCGCTCATTAAGACCGCTCACCGGACGCGGTAGGGACCGCCCTTTCGAACGGCCCCCCGCACAGATCCCGGCGTGCGGAACTACCGCACCGGGCTCCTCGCTTGGGGAAAGCGCTGGCCTGGGCAATGCCCGAGCCACCGCACCCAGCCAGCGCATGTTTGTCGTACCCGACCCGGCACTGTGTCCGGGGCACGCTTCGCTGGAAAGGTTCCCTTCGCGCTGTCCCCTTCCCTCCACTGCCTCCGCCGCCGGAGCCTTGTTCGGCAGCTTCGCCGGTGTCGGGTCGGGGGAGGCGGCGGAGCAAGCTCCGCTACCTCCGCCCGCCCTTCCGAACCGCCCGTACAGTTTTCCCGTAGGCGGCTCTCACCGGGAGTAGCCCTTCTGGCGGTAGTAGGTCTCCATGCTGGGGATCAGCTGCAGGAGGTTGACCAGGCCCAATTCCCCGTAGAGCCGACGGCGAGGGAGACGCTTCCATCCCTGGTTGCGCCACCGCTTGTATCGCCAGCTCCAGATGCGCCGCATGATCCAGCCATTGAGACGGTGGAACAGCCGCCGGACATGCGCCCGACGGTAGTACATGCCCCAGCCGCGGATGACCGGGTTTAGCTCGTCCAGTACCCCTGCAAGGGTCTTGGGGTTGCGCCGATTGGTGATCTGACGAACCCTGTGCTTGAATTGCTCGATGGCGCGGTCCCGGGGGAACGCGTACAGGTTGGGACCGCCCGCCTTGTACTTCATCCCCCTACCTTGCTTGATCTTGTAGCCCAAGAACTCGAACCCCTGACTGACATGGACGATGCGCGTCTTGTCGGGGTGAACTCGTAGCCCAAGTTCTCCCTCCAGCACTGTCCGGGCGCTCGCCAGCGCCCGCTCCGCATCCTGCCGAGAACGACAGACAATCACCCAGTCATCGGCATACCGCGTAAGCGCGTAGCCAGCCTCCGCCATCTTCTGATCGAAGACGTGCAGATAAACGTTGGAGAGCAACGGGCTGACCACTCCGCCCTGAGGCACCCCGGTGGTCGTGGGCTCAAACCTGCCATCTCGGTACACACCGGCCTGGAGGAACTGACGCACCAGTTCCAACACCTTGCCGTCAGCCACCCTACTTGCCACAAGATCCACCAGGGTGGAGTGCGAAAGCGTCCCAAAGAAGTCGGCAATATCAGCGTCCACAACCCAGCTATCCCCTGCCTTCAGTTGCCTCCAGATGCGCCGCATCGCCATGTGGGTCGAACGACCGGGACGAAAGCCAAAACTCTCATCTCGGAACGTCGGCTCAAAGACCGGCTCCAGGACATTGACCAGGGCTTGCTGGCACACCCGATCCAAAATGGTGGGAATGCCAAGCGGGCGTTTGGTTCTTGAGCCTGGCTTGTCGATCTCGACCCGCCGAACGGGCCACGGCCGGTAGCTGCCATCCTTCAGTCGCTGATGCAAGTGGCCCAGGTAGCGGTCCTGGTTCTCTTCGAACCGGGCAATGGTCATTCCATCGACGCCGCCAGCCCCCTTGTTCCGCTTGACGCGCTCCCACGCCCTGGCCAGATTCTGCGGGTCATAGACCTGGCCGATCAGCGAGTGCGCCTTGTGTGCCTGCACGAATCGCTCCTACCTGGCTCCCCGGTGGAGGCTCTCGGATATCCTCAACGCCAGCGCCTCGGTCATTGCCGCAGCAACCATCAGTCCGCTGGATCGCCTACTCGTCCGATCACTCCCCAGATCGCCATCTCCCGACGTGACCCCTTCCCCCTGGTCGGCACCTTTTGGGTTACCGCCCGCCGTCCCTCCTGGGGGACGGTCCCGAGGCTTTTGTTTTGCCCCGGTTCATGAGTACCGCTGGTCACTCCGACTTCTCGCACGACATCCCCGGCGACTTCACCCTTCGGCTTATACGCCCAGGTACCCGGCCCCGTCGGGCGCGAGACCGTACGAGATCTCCCGGGGTAACGCATGCTCCTTTCCCACCATGCCGCCCGCACACACCTTGATGCACCCAGGCACTCCAAGTATTTCCTTCGCCGCCATAGTGCCGGCTCGGTATCGCCTGGATTTTGGCCGACCGGTTCGCCTTGTTCGGCTACGGCCTGGTGGTTTGCCGCAAACCCTTCGGACCCCACCTCACGGTGGGCGCCCTGTCCTGCGTCCTTGTTGCCGATTTTGCCCAGCCAGGGAGGAGACATCAAGATGACGACCGGTAGATTGCAGGCGCTCATCCCGGCCGTTTCCTGCACCGGCGCCCATCTCCTGCCACCTTGGATCATCTTCGTGCCCACCTCCTGACTCTGCCCTCAACACCAACGACGCCCGGCGAGGAATTACCCCCGCCTTTGGCTACGGACCCCGCTTGGAGAACGGTCCGGCTGGACTTTCACCAGCTAGGAACATGCACCGCCCGGCGCACACTATGGGACAGTCCGACTTCCCATGATCGTACATCTCGGGCGTACGGCTTACACCTTCCCCGAGCGGCCCGCATCCTTCGGATGGGAGGGCGGTCATGGGATCTCCCGGTTCTCGCGCATGGAGATTCCACGCATGCACAGGTTCTTCGACCGCGCAGGGTCCGCCCGCAGCTTGCGATAGCGCTGCTGGCGGTATTGCCTTCCGTCCAGTTCGACGACGTCGGCACCCCGGAGTGGTTATTTCGCGGCTCCATGGCTGGCCTGCGTGTACCCCTGTCAACGCTTCGCCTTCACCCTCACGGGTGCTGACGCATGACTCGGGGCCATCGTGGGTCGCTAACCCTTCGACGTAGAGCGCTCTCATCTCCTTCTCCATGCCGGTTTATCCCGGCGCACCGAACTTCCCCTTCGGAGCCCGCTTGGTCCTGGCCTCGTGTTCGGCCGCCACTGCAAGGATGGGACCGAGGCATCAGGGAAGGATTGAGGAGGTTAGTAGCAGTAGGAAAGGGATAGAGGTC
>JAKAVU010000035.1 GCA_021817185.1 bacterium | reverse complement strand
GAGACCGACGGGACCGGGTCCAAGGCAGCCGCCCCGACCGCGCCCCCGGGTGGGCCATGGGTTGGACTCGCCTCGCGATGACCAGCGAGACCGGCCACCCGTCCCACTCCGCGCGGGAATCCGCCCCTTTGTAGGGCCGGGTGCGAGGTCGATCGCTCTCGCACCCGGCCGGGTCAGGCCGCCTGCTCCAGCGCTCGCCGGGTCAGGACCTGCGCCAGGTGGAGCCGGAAGTCGGAGCTGGCGTGCACGTCCGAGGATGGGTGCAGGCCGTCGCTCGCCCGCTGGGCCGCCTCGGTAGCGGACGCCCCGTCCCGCAGCGCCGCCTCCACGGAGTGGGCCCGCACCGCGGTGGGTGCCGCGTGGGTGATGCCCACCCGCCAACCGTCGTCAAGGCGCTGGACCCCCGCGGCCACGATCGCCCAGTCAAACCGCCGCCTCCGGAACTTCAGGTAGCGGTGCGGTCCGGGGGCCACCGGGAACACCACCTCCACCACCACTTCATCCGGCTCGAGGGCGGTGGTGAACAGATGCTGGAAGAAGTCCCGGGCCGCGATCCGGCGGCGGTCGGTGACGATCTCGGCGTCGAGCATGACCGCCAGGGTCGGATAGTCGCCGGCGGCATCGGCGTGAGCCATGACTCCCCCGATCGTCCCCCGGGTCCGGACCTGGGGGTCCCCCACCTCAGTTGCCACCTCTGCCAGCAGCGGCAGGTGGGTCCGCAACGTCTCGGACCGCATGAGGGTGGCGTGGCGGGTGAGGGCGCCGATCCGGACGCGCTGGTCCTGGACCTTGACATAGTCGAGGTCGGGGACGGCATTGAGGTCGACCAGATGCGCCGGCTGCGCCAGCCGCAGGCGCATCATCGGCAGGAGGCTCTGCCCGCCCGCGATGACCTTGGCGTCGGGGCCAGCTGCGCGCAGCTGGGCCACCGCATCGGCGACCGAGGACGGCCTCGAGTACTCGAAGGCGGCTGGGATCATGACTCGGCCTCCTGAATCATCTTCCATAGCCGGTCCGGGCTGGCCGGCATGTCCACGTGATGGATTCCCAAGGGGCTCAGCGCGTCGGCGATCGCATTGATCACCGCCGCCGAGGATGCGATTGTGCCCGCCTCGCCGATCCCCTTGACCCCCAGCGGGTTGGTCGGGCTCGGGGTCACGGTCCGATCCAGCGTCAGCTCAGGGATCTCGTTCATGGTCGGAACCAGGTAGTCGGTCAGGGTACCGGTCAGCAGCAGGCCGGACTCCTGGTCGTAGGCGACCTCCTCATATAGCGCCTGGGCCATCCCCTGCGCGATCCCCCCATGCACCTGGCCCTCCACGATCATGGGGTTGATCACATTCCCGCAGTCGTCCACGGCCACGTATTTGTGCACCTGGACCGCTCCGGTCTCGCGATCCACCTCCACCACGCAGATGTGGGCGCCGAAGGGCCAGACCCAGTTCGGCGGGTCGAAGTAGCTGACCGCTTCCAGCCCCTGCTCCATCCCCTCCGGGAGCTTGCCCCCGTAGGCCGCCAGCGCCACCTCCTCGATGGTCTTGTGGGCTGACGGGTCGCCCTTCACCGAGAAGGTTCCCTGTTCGAACACCAGATCCTGGGGGGACACCTCGAGCAGGTGACCGGCCAGCTTCTGGGCCTTGTCCCTCACCACCATCGCCGCCTTGTGCAGCGCCATCCCTCCGACCGCCAGGCTGCGGCTGCCGTAAGTGCCATAGCCGAACGCCGGCCCCTCGGCGGTGTCGCCGTGACGCAGCTCCACCTTCTCCATGGGGATCCCCAGGGTGTCGGCGACGATCTGGGAGAAGGTGGTGTCGTGGCCCTGTCCCTGGGCGTGGGTCCCGACGAAGGCAGCCACCGATCCCGAGGGCAGGAACCGGATGTGGGCGGACTCGACCAAGGCGATCCCCCCCGTGGCTCCGGCGGTCGCCTCGCTGGGGCCGAACCCGCAGATCTCGACCCAGGTGGAGCAGCCGATGCCGATTAGCCGCCCCTGCTGGCGGCCCTCCGCCTGACGCTGCCGCCAGCCCTGGTAGTCGACCAGCTCCATCGCCCGGTCCAGGGTTCCGTCGTAGTTCCCGGAGTCGTAGACCAGCCCGAAGTTGTTGGTGAAGGGGAACTCGCGGGCGAAATTGCGCCGCCGCAGCTCCGCCGGGTCCATCCCGATCTCCTGCGCCACCCGGTCGACCATCCGCTCGCAGAGGTGGGTCCCCTCAGGGCGCCCGGCTCCACGGTAGGGGTCGGTCGGCACCTTGTTGGTCAGCACCCCGATGGTCCGGCCCTGGACCGCCTGCCAGCGGTAGACCCCTCCCGCCATCAGGCAGGCGCACGCCTGGAAGGCGCCGAAGGTGCCGTGGTAGGCGCCCAGGTCCAGCACCTGGGTCAGCCGCAGCCCGAGCAGGGTCCCGTCCCTGAGCGCGGCCGCCTCGGCCGTGAACAGCTGTCCCCGGCCGTGGTAGGCGTTGAGGACGCTCTCGGTCCTGGTCTCGATCCACCGCACCGGGCGGCCCAGCAGGCGAGCGGCGGCCGGCACCAGGTAATCCTCCGGGTAGGGGCTGATCTTGCTGCCGAAGCCACCGCCGACGTCCTCCGCCACCACCCGCACGCGGCTCTCCGGCATCCCCATGGCCCCGGAGATGAAGAGGCGGATGAAGTGCGGGTTCTGGCTGCTCAACCAGATCGTCAGGCGCTCGTCATACGGGGAGTAGTCGGCCAGGACCCCGCGCGGCTCCATCGGGGTGGGGGCCAGCCGCTGCTGCCAGATCCGTTCGGTGACTCTGACCTCGGCCCGGGCGAAGGCGGCGTCGATGTCGCCCCCGTCGAAGGTCATGTCCCAGCCGATGTTGTCAGGCCCGCCCACGTGAGCGAGTGGGCTCCCCGGGGCCATGGCGGCCTCGATGTCCACCACCGCGGGCAGGGGATCGTATTCGACCACCACCTGCTCGGCGGCGTCGGCCGCGAGATACCGGTCGTCGGCGATCACCACCGCGACCGGCTCTCCCTGGAAGCAGACCTCTTCGGAGGCGATCGGGAATCGCTCGGGGACGTACTTCTTCTCGGGGACGAAGCTCGGGGTCACCGGCATCGCCCCCGCCAGCTGGCCGTGGAAGTCCTTGGCGGTGAGCACGGCGAGCACCCCCGGTGCCCCCGCCGCCTGGGAGGTGTCGATGCTGACGATCCGGGCGTGGGGGTGGGGGCTGCGCACCACCGCCATGTGCAGCACCCCGGCGGGCAGGCGATCCTCGATGTAGCGTCCGTGGCCGGTGATGAGTCGGGGATCCTCCCGCCTCTGGACGCGGGCTCCGATGAGTTGGCTGACAGCCATCTCCTACCCTCCCATCGGGGCCGGCGCGCCGGCCCCCTCACGGATCGCCGCCGCCGCCCGGTGGACGGCGCGACGGATGTTGACGTACCCGGTGCAGCGGCAGAGGTTGCCCTCCAGCCCGCGCCCGATCTCATCGTCGGTCGGATCCGGGTTCTCGGCCAGCAGGGCGCTGGCGGCCATGATGAAGCCGGGTGTGCAGAAGCCACATTGGAGCCCGTGCTCCTCCCAGAACGCGGTCTGGAGCGGGTGCATCCCGCCGGGCGGGGCCAGCCCCTCGATGGTGGTGATGGCCATCCCCTCCGCCTGCACCGCCAGCATCGAGCACGACTTCACCGGCTGGCCGTCGCACAGGACCGTGCAGGCGCCGCACTGGCTGGTGTCGCAGCCCACGTGGGTACCGGTGAGGCCGCAGCGCTCCCTGAGGTAGTGCACCAGGAGCAGTCGCGGCTCTACCTCGTCCTCCCGGGCGGCGCCGTTGACCGTCAGCCTCAGTGTCTGGGCCATACTCAACCTCCATCACCGACCTCTCGCGCTGCGATCGGGTGAATCCCGGCGTCTCCGGCCCCGGGCTGCGCATCCCTCCTTGTGCGCAGCGCTCCTCGTCCCCCGGTGCAGCGTGCTGCCGAAGCGAGTATGGCCCGATCCGGGGACGATCGCAAGGGCTGCGCCGCGGCGGCCAGGGTCGGGCCATGCGCGCTCGGCTCTCTCTCCGCAGAGCCGGCCCGTGGCCCGCTATTTGGCGATCTCCTCCAGCGCCCGCCCCCGCCCGGGTGCGGAGGGCCGCTGGGGCAGTGCTCCGAGATGACGTCGGCCCCCGGCCAGGACCACCGCCCCCATCGCCACCGCCACCGCGCCCACCAGGAAGGGCACCCGGGCGCCGACCACCACCGCCAGTTCCCCGGCCAGCCAGGGCGCGACCGCGCCCCCGATCCAGCGGACAAAGTTGTATCCCGCCGAGGCCACCGGCCGCTCGGCCCGGCTGACGGTCATGGCGGCCTGGGTGACCAGGGTGTTGTTGATACCCAACACCGCCCCTGAGGCGATCACCGCGATGATGATCCCCACCCGGGGCACGAAGGCCATCCCCAACAAGAGCACGGCCAGCGATCCCAGCACCCCGTAGAGGGGGATGACGGTCCCCAACGCCCGCTCCAAGCGGGGTGCCACGAAGACCGCGGTGAGCGCCAGCAGGACGCCCCAGCCGAAGTAGATCAGCCCCAAAACGTGCACGCTCTGATGGATCACGAACGGCGTGTAGGCCAAGATGGTGAAGAACCCGAAGTTGTAGAAGAGTGCCATCACCGCGATGGTCCGCAGTCCGGGATCCCGCACCGCCCGCAGTGGGTCCAAAAAGCCGGTGCGCCGTGCCGGCTTGGGGACCGGTCCTAGCAGCGTGGCGACCAGGATGAACCCGATCGCCATCAGCGTCGCCGTCCCGAAGAACGGCCCGCGCCAGCTGATCCCTCCCAGCAGCCCACCCACCAGAGGACCCATGGAGATCCCCAGGCCGAGCGCCGACTCGTACAGGATGATCGCCCCGGGGACTCCGCCGGTCGCAGATCCCACGATCACGGCGAGGGCGGTGGCGATGAAGAGCGCATTGCCCAGCCCCCATCCCGCGCGCATCCCCACCAGCTCTCCGACGCTGCCGGAGGAGCCCGAGAGGCTGGCGAAGACCACGATAACCAGCAGCCCCGCGAGGAGGGTGACGCGCGGTCCGAGCCGGCTCGAGACCACCCCCGTCACCAGCATCATCACCGCCGTCACTGCGAAGTAGCTGGTGAACAGGAGCTCAACCTGGCTGGGGCTGGCCCGCAGCCCGCGCGCGATCGCGGGCAGGATGGGGTCCACCAGGCCGATTCCCATGAATCCGACCACGCAGGCGAAGGCGACCGCCCACACCGCCTTGGGCTGGCGGAAGAACTCCCGCATGGTCGAGGATCCGGAGGGCTCAGCCATCGCGCTCCAAAGTGGCGCCGCCCGTCCACTCCCGGGCAAGGCGCTCCAGCGCCGGGAGCGCCAGCCCCAGCGCGCGGCGCTCATCCTCGCTGAGCGCCTGCAGGCGGTTCCTGAGCAGCTCCCTCCTGGTGGCGGAAATTCTGGCCAGCGTCCGCTTGCCATCCGGGGTCAGCTCCACCAGCACCGAGCGGCGGTCGCTCGGATCCGGGCGCCGGCTGACCAGGCCGGCCCGTTCCAGCCGCCCGACCATGACCGTGACAGATGGTCCGGTGATCCAGCTGGCCCGCGCCAGCTGGGAGATCCGGGCGGCACCGGGGCGGAGCGCGGCCATGAGCTGGGCCTGGCTGACCGAGACCGTGCCCGCCAGCTCCCGGCGCCAGGCGACGGTGACCGCGGTGAGCAACGGACCGAGTTGATCCACCAGCCGCTCGGTCTCGGCCTGGACGGGAGCCGCGGGTGGGGTCCGGTCTGGCATCGGGGAACAATATAGCTAGGCTAGCTATCTATATGCAGCCGCGGCTCAGCCTCCGCGCCTCCCGCGTTCCCTGTCGTCAGCCTCGACCCGGGCCATGGCTGCGGTCGCGATCAGCTCGGCGCAGGCCTCCAGCGAGATGGCGGTGGCGTCGAGGACCAGGTGGTAGAGCGCGGGATCCCGGACGTCCACGTGGTAGAAGTGCTGCAGGTAGTGGCGGCGGGCGGCATCGGTCTCCTTCTGGGCGCGCTGAGCGGTCCTCTCGTCGAGGCCGGCCCGCTCCACGGCGAGCCGGATCCGCTGCTGCTGTGGGCCATCCAGACGGGCGTGCAGAGCGCCCGGATGCCCCCTGAGCACCATCGAGCCCCCGCGTCCCAGGATCACCACCCCGCGCGCCGCGGCGCGACGGATGACCGACTCGGTGTGATCCAGATACTCCCGCTCGCTGCGCCAGGGCTCCAACGGATCCGGCACCCCGAGCCAGGCCGAGCCCAGCGGGGAGAAGAAGCCGATCCACTGGCCCAGTCCGTGCGCCGGGTGGCTCTCCTGATAGGCGATGTCCTCAAAGGATGCCATCACCTCCCGGGCCACCGTGGCAGGGATGGCGCGGTCCAGAAAGGCCAGGCCGAGGCGCTCGGCCACCGCTCGGCCCACCAGTTCCCCGCCGGTTCCGTAGGCGGAGGAGATCGTGATCACCGGTTGGATCCGGTCCACCCCTTCTCCGAGTGCTGGATTCGCAGCCCCAGTATGCGACCACTGGCGGCGGGAGCTGGTGCCCTCTTGGGTCAGTCGAGCCAGGCGAGCAGCTCGGTCAGGGTCCCGATCTCCGCTCCCTGCCAGACCGAATCGGGGTCGAACTGGAGGTGCGCCTCGGGATTGCCGGGGTGGTGGACGATGCGCAGCGCCTTCACCCCGCAGGCCTCGGCGCCGCTCAGCTCGTGGCTGCCGCCATCACCGACGTAGAGCGCCTCATCCGGTCGCAGGCTGAGGCCGGCCAGCGCCTTGTGATAGAGCTCGGGAGCCGGCTTGCGCCGCCGCTCGGTCCACGAGAACAGGGCAAGCTCAACGGGCGCGGCCCAGCCCAAAGCGGGCCAGAGCTGAGGGGTTTCGGACGACGAGTCGCTGATCACCCCCACGCGCAGGCCTCGACTTCGCAGCGTCGACAGGATCGAGGGCGTCTCCTCCCGCGGCTGGCTGAGCACCGCGCGGAACTGCTCCACCCGCAACCTCGCGGCCCGGTCGAGGGCGGCCGGCCCCGGGTGGTGGCCCACCCGTCGGCAGAGCTCCAGCAGCATCTGGGGCAGATCCCCGAGCGCGGCCGTCGCCCGCTCGGTGTAACTGCGCTCCATCAGCGCTTGGAACGGCTCGAGGGGTGCCCCCAAGGCGAGCGCCAGCTCGGTCGTGCGCTGCCTGGCCTGATCGGTGTCCCAGCCGTCTATGAGCGTGCCGTAGAGGTCGAAGATGACTCCTCGATACGGCACATGAGCAATTCTAGCCGGCGCCCCCCGCGCTTCCGGTTCCCCGATGGCCCGCCTCCGTGCTCGCCTGGGGCAGCCCCGCGATCATCTCCAGGGCGTGAGGGAGCGCCGCCCACACCGCCTCCAGGCTCTCCTGGGTCGCCTTCAGCGCTCCCGGCAGCGCCATCACCAGGGTGGCCCCCACCACCACCGCCACCTGGCGGGAGAGGATCGCGTGCGGGGTGTGACTGACGCCGGCTCGCCGCATGGCCTCGCCGAACCCGGGGACGGAGTAATCGGCGACGGCCAGGAGCGCCTCGGGGGTGCGGTCGCGCGGGTGCAGCCCGGTCCCGCCGGTGCAGACGATCAGGGCCGGGCTCAGCCGCAGGACGGTGCGCCTGATCCAGCGTGAGATCTGGTCCGGCTCGTCGGGCAGGATCGCGCGCACGACCACCTCCGCGGGCAGGTCAGGCAGCCGTTGCGCCAACCAGTCTCCGCTGCGATCCTCGCGCTGTCCCCGCGACCCCAGATCGCTCACGGTGAGCACGGCCGCGGCCCACGCGGCCGAGACCTGGGGCGGCTCGCAGCGATCGTCCTGGCTCACGCCGGCGCCTCCAGCTTCAGGTCGGCGAGCAGCGGGTTGAGAGCGGCCACGGGCACCTCCACCTGAGAGAACTCCAAAAAGCGCGACCTGAGAGCCGCGTACTGGGTGTTGAGGGCGCCCTGGTCCTCGCCGTCACCGGCCGACCACTCGGTCATATAGTGCACCGCCACGACTCCAGCCTGCAGCGCCTCCTTCAGGCACCCGAAGCACGGGCGCATGGTCGTGTGCAGAGTCGCCCCCAGCGTGGACTGCCCGAACCGGGCTGCCGCCAAGAGCGCGTTCTGCTCCGCATGGACGCAGACGCAGAGGTCGTAGCCACGGCCCTCGGGGTAGAGTTCGGTCTGGCGGTGCAGGCAGCGGTGGCAGCCGCCCTCGGTGCAGTTGGGCATGCCGATCGGGGTGCCGTTGTAGCCGGTGCTGAGGACGCGGTCGTCGCGGACCACCACCGCGCCGACCCGGCGCCCCAGGCAGTCGGCTCGCGTACGCGCCGCCAGCGCCAGCAGCATGAAGTACTCCTGCTTGCTGGGCCGGGCCGGGCTTGTGGTCACGACCGCCGCCTCATTGGATAGCTCGCCATCTCCTGAGTTTGACACGGGATGGCGATCAGAGGAGAGCCCGCAGGATCTGCTCGGTGGTGGCCACGGTGGCGAACTCGCCGTTCAGGCTGGCCGCGGTCACGAAGGCCACCTGGTCGGCGGGGACCACGTGACGCGGGCCGACCTCGCGGTCGAAGGTGTGGGTGGCGTCGAGGGCGAAGAATGTCTGGTACCCCAGGTCGCCGGCCATCCGGGCGGTGGAGCTGCAGCAGTGGTCGGTGGTGATCCCGCAGATGGTGAGGCTCGCCACCCGCCGCTCCTGCAGCCAGTGGTCCAGATCGGGCTGACCGTAGAACGCCGAGTGGACCCGCTTGGTGACCAGGAGATCCGGGTCGCCCGTGATGACCTCCTTGAAGGCGTTGCCCCAACTCCCCGGGGCGAGCGGGGACCCTGGCTCCTGCGAGTCGTGGCGGACGAAGACCACCGCCTCGCCAGCCCGGCGGTGGGCCTCAATCAGGCGGCCGACGTTGGCCTCGCAGCTCGGGTTGTTGCGCTGGCCGAAGCTCGGGTCGGTGAATCCGCGCTGCACATCGATGACGATGAGCGCCGAGGGGCGGGCGATCTCCACCGCCTAAGCATGCCGGAGGGCGCTGAGCAATCGCTCGTCCAAGCCCGGAAAGCCCTCCAGGTATTCGACCCGCTCCCGCCGCAGCCGGTCCACCACCTGTTGGTACTCGGCCTGCCTTCCCTGGCGTTGATACAGCAGCCGGGGCTGGAGCAGCTCGGGATCGTCTATCCCCGGGACCGTGGTGGCCACCTCGTAGCCGAAATCCGGGTCGTGCTCCCAGGTGATGGTCCCCTCGGCGATCGCCTTCACCACCGCCGAGGAGTGCGGGATCCTGACCTTCTTGGCCTGGGGATCCTGCTCGCCGCCACCGACCGACCCCGTGTTGAGCAAAAAGACCTCGAACCCCCCGGTCTCGTGAAGTTCCCTGAAGCGGTTGCCCTGTTGGGCGTGCAGCAGGGGGAAGAAGGGGTTGGTGCCGGGGACCCGCAGCGACCGGCCCGCCTCGGCCGCCCCGCCGGCGGCGGTCCCCTTGGTCTCGCCGAGCATGAAGTAGGCGGCCGCCTGCTCGACCGAGAGCCGCGCCACCGCCGGGATGATCCCGTCATTGCGGTTGAGGATCAGCAGGGCGCTGACCGGGGCCACCTCGCGCGCATCCTGCGACCAGCCCAAAGCGGTCATGGGGAACACCGCCCGGCCGTTCTGGGTGTAGCTCTCGTCGAAGAAGTCGACCGGGCCGTCCACCTCCTTCTGGGAGACGTTCTCCAGGTAGGCGACCGGGGAGGTGACGGCGGCGTAGATGGTGGGCTCGTCCTCGGCGCTGAGTGCGTAGGTCTTGGCGAAGCAGCCGTTCTCGGTGCCGTAGACCTTGCCCCCCGGCATCAGCGCCACGAAGTCGTCCTGAACCGGCTTGCTGTCGTTCTGCCGGGTGAAGGTGGTGGTGGTCTTGCCGGTGCCGGACAGCCCCACGATCAGCAGGGTGCGGTCGCCGGCGGCGGTGGGGACCACCTTGCAGCCGGCGTGGAGGGCCAGCCCTCCGCGTTCGTAGACCAGCTGGTTCCACATCCGCAGCAGCCCCTTCTTGGACTCCCCGAAGTAGTCGGAGTTGAGCACCCGGGTGACCCCCGCCTCGAGGTCCACCGCGATCAGCCGCTCCTTGGGGTATCCCGGGGCGGTGAGCCCCGGGGTGTAGACCACCGTGAACCAGGGCGCGAAGTCGTCGCCGACGGTCTCGTCCTGAAATAGCAGGTGATCCTGCATGCCGGCGATGTTGGCCCAGGCGCGATCCATCACCAGCCGGGCCGGGCAGCGGAAGTCAGGGTCGTTGCCGATGTAGCCGTCGATCACCAGCAGGTCGCGCTGGCGCAGGTGTTCCTCCTGCATCTCGGCCACCCGCCGGCCCTCCGCGACCGTGATGGTCTGGCTCGAGGTGGTCTCGGGCTGGTCCGTGATGATGTAGGTCGACTCGGTGCTGCGCGCCAGCACCTGGGTCTGGACGTTGTAGTTGTCGTAGGCGGTGTGCCGAGCGGTCGGCATGGCGGCGGTGAACTCGCGCAACTCGGCCTGCGAGGGCCGGCGGCGCACCGACTGTGCCTTGGGGATTGTGGGATCCGCGATCTGGGTCATGGCGATCTCCTCGACCTCTCCAGCCAGGTGGCAACCGCGGCAGATTACCGCAATCTTGGCTCTCCCGCCAGCGTGTGCTCCCCCAGCTTGCCATTACAGTCTTGTCCGAGGCTCGCGGGGCGCGGTGAAGCGGGCCACGGGCCGCCAGGTGAAAGTGAGGGAGGATGCGATCCATGGCTGATGCGGACGTCACCGGGACGAGTGCGGCCACGGTGGCCGCGATGATGACCAAGGCGGTGCTGACCACGACCCCTGAGGCCACGGTCGAGGAGGTCGCGGAGCAGCTGCACCACCATCACATCACCGGCATGCCGGTGGTGGACGACCACCAGCGGGTGGTGGGTGTGGTCAGCGAGATGGACGTGGTCCGCAAGCGGGGCCGGACGGTGGCGGACATCATGACCGCAACCCCCCGCACCGTGGAGGAGCAGGTTCCGCTGGCGGAGGTGGCGGACCTGCTCATGAGCGAGCGGATCCGCCGGCTGCCGGTGGTCCGGCACGGCAAGCTGGTGGGGCTGATCTCCCGGACTGACCTGGTGACCTTCTTCGCCCAGCACCAGTGGGCGTGCGAGGCTTGCGGCGCCACCCAGAGGGGCCTGGAGCCACCGGACAGCTGCCCCAGCTGCGGCGCCTCACGCGGCTTCCGGCTGGAGGACGCCCCTCACGGGATGTGAGGGGTGCGGCTCAGCCGGCCGACCGGGCCCTGAGCTTGGTGAGGTCGTGGACTGCGTCGATCCAGCGGATGGTGCCGCTGTACGAGCGCATCACCACCGAATGGGTCTCCACCCGTTCCCCGGCGAAGCGGACCCCGCCCAGCATCTCCCCGTCGGTGATCCCGGTTGCGGCGAAGAAGATGTTGTTGCCTCCGGAGAGCTCCTCCGCCTGGAAAACGTGCTCGGGGTCGAAGCCCTCCTGTTCCACCATCTCACGCTCCGCTTGGTCGCGGGGCATGAGCCGGCACTGCATGTCGCCGCCGATGCACCGGACGGCACACGAGGTGAGCACGGCCTCGGTCGCTCCCCCGATCCCCATCAGCACGTCGATGCCGGTCCGCTCCGGCAGAGCGGCCATGATCCCGGCCGCGACATCGCCATCGGTGATCAGCATCACCCGCGCCCCGGCCTGACGGATCTCCGCCAGGAGGCGCTCGTGGCGGGGCCGGTCCAGCACCACCACCGTCAGGTCCTCGACGTGGCGCTCCTCGGCGGCCGCGATCCGCTGGAGGTTCTCGGTGGCGGATTGGCGCAGGTCGATCACCCCCCGGGCCCGCGGCCCCACCACCAGCTTCTGCATGTAGAAGCAGTGGGTCTGCAGCAGGCTGTCGCGGTCGGCCAGGGCCACGGTGGCGATGCCCCCCGGCAGCCCCCGCGCCACCAGCCGGGTGCCGTCGATGGGGTCGACCGCCACATCCACCAGGGGAGGGTTGCCGTTGCCCACCTCCTCACCGATGTAGAGCATGGGCGCCTGGTCCTTCTCCCCCTCGCCGATCTTCACCACTCCGGACATGTCCACGTAGGAGAGGCTCCGACGCATCGATTCGACTGCGGCGCGATCAGCGGCGATCTTGTCGTCCCGGCCCATGAAGCGCGCCGCCGACATCGCCGCCCCCTCGGTGACCCGGACCAGCTCCATCGCCAGGTTGCGGTCGGTGGGGGTTCCCGGGTCGGTGGTGAGAACGGGGACCGAGCTCGACTGGGGACGGGCACTCATGGCGCGGTCAGGATAGCGGCTGACGATCCCCAGCGCACGGCCTGACCCTGGTTGCCGATCATGGGGCGATGAGCCCAACCCCGACGGATGCCTCTCCGGAACCCACCCAATTTGCGTACGACGAGCCGGGCCGGGCGCTGCTGGTCAGCTGGCGCGGTGGGGCACTGACCAGGATTCCCTTCGCGGAGCTGCGCCGCGCCTGTCCGTGCGCCAGCTGCCGGGGGGAGCTCGGCGCGCCCGGGCGCTTCGATCTCGACCCCCAACTGCACCAGGGGGAGGATGAGCTCGCGGACATCGCCCTGGTGGGCAACTACGGCCTCAAGGTGGTCTGGGCCGACGGCCACGACACCGGGATCTATCGCTTCGAGCTGCTGCGAAAGCTGGGCACCACCGACTGCGGCTAGCCCGGGCGGCGCCGGGAGCCCGGCGTCACCCGGCGCTGTCCAGCAGCTCCCGGATCTTGGCCGCCACGATGGTCGGCTTGAAGGGCTTGATCACGACCGCCCGGGCTCCCGCCTCCAACGCCAGCCGCTCCCCGTCCGGGCTGCGCAGCTCGGGCATCAGCACCACCCCGGCCCGGGGCTGATGGCTGGAGCCCGTAAGACGGCGGCAGAGCACCCGCCCATCCTCCTCCAGGGAGATGTCCAGGAGCAGCAGATCCACTGGTTCCTCACGGCAGATCCGCTCGGCTTCGGCGGCGGTCCGAACCCAGGTGACCCGGTGCCCCTCCCGGTCCAATTTGAACTCCAGGATGCGCCCGATCATCGGCTCGTCCTCGGCCAGGACGATGTGGGCCCGGGGGGCTGAAGGCATGGTCTGAGTGTAGGCGCTGGAAGCCCCAGATTCGAAGATGCAATCCAGCCGTCCTGGTGCCATCATTGCCCTTGGGCGAAACGCCGTGCGGGCTCTGGGCGTTGGAGTCGGCAAGGCGGTGCGGGGGGCGCTCTCCACTTGCGTCGTCACGTCAAAGCCCCAATTGGTCGGATGCCCCCCATGCCCCGAGGCCGTCGTCGACTCCTGAGGCGCCAGCGCCAGAACCCGCTGGCCCAGGCCGTTCGGGTCGGTCCCATGATCCAGAGCGCGGTCCCCGCGCTCGATCCGATCATGCTGGGCGCGATTCTCGTGCTCTGCGTGCTCGGGGTCATGAACCTGGTCGCGATCGGAGACCGGTCGCTCGCCATCCATCAGGCGATGACGGTGGCGCTGGGTCTGGTCGTCCTGGTGTGGGCCTGGAGGACCCCCAGCCGCTGGTGGAACTGGCTGGGGCGCCTGGCCTACCTCGGGTCGGTCGTGCTGCTGCTGGGGGTTGCGGTCCACGGGGTCGACGCCTACGGGGCCAAGCGCTGGATCGACCTCGGGGTGTTGATCCAGCCGTCTGAGCTCGCGGAGCTGGGGCTGATCCTGTTGCTGGCCGAGGTGATGTCACACCGGGAGTGGCGGGAGCGCCGCCGGGTGGGGCTGACCCTGGCGCTGGCGGTGCCACCGATCG
>JAKAVU010000034.1 GCA_021817185.1 bacterium | reverse complement strand
GGCGGCCCGGGCGTTCCAGGCGGCGGCGGCGGCGGAGGAGGTGGCCAGGGCGGCGGTGGCGGCGTTCCTGGCCGCCCTCAGCTCGGCCGCCGTCGCGTCGCCCCGGGCATAGCGGCGCGCGACTTCCACCACCGCCCAGCTCCGGGGGGCCGGCTCCCGTCCGGCGGCACGCTCCTGCACCAGCGTCTGCTCGGCGCAGTCGCAGGCGAACTCTCGCAGCACCCGGGAGGCGTTCACCGGCCCGGCCAGGGTGAGACGCTCGGTGGCACAGGCCTTGTCGCCGTCCGCTACGATCAGGCCCCGCAGCTCCACCTGCCGTATCCACATCCCTGGCGCGTACGCCACGGCGTCCAGCGCCCGCGCACTCGCGTGCAGCCCCACCTGGCACAGCACCGGCTGGGTCCCCTCCGGCAGCCGCTCGTGCCTCACCAGCCGCCCGCCGTTGCGGTCCAGGGTTTTGCGCGCCGTGAAGTGCCAACCACGATAGGTGCTCATGTCTCCTCCTCGTGCCGCGCGGCCAGGTGGCCCGCCAGCTCCTGCGTCCCGATCTTGTCGCCGCACTTGGGGCAGGAGACGATGATCCGATGGTCACGCTCCTGCAGGGGCAGCTCCCCGGGCTCGGGGGGTCCGGGGAACCCCGCCTCGTCGGTCTCCGCCAGAGCAGAGACCGTGACCTGGGCGTACTCCTCCGGACCCAGGCGCACGGTGTCCCGGGCGTCCCAGTCGGCGGGAGAGTACAGCCCCAGGGTGGCCCCGGCGTCCGCCCGACGGGCGTAGCGCGACACGCACCGGGCCCAGAGCATGTCGGCGGGGTAGGCCCGCCAGTTCGCTTTGCCCAGCAGGCCGGCGGCCTTGGCCTCGTCGAGAGTGTAGGAGACCTCCAGCGTGGTCCCGTCCGGCCCTATGCCCCGCAGACAGCAGCGCGAGGCGGTCGATTCCACCACCTCGATCCGATGGCCGGCCCGGCGCAGGAGCGCCAGCTGCATCGCCGCCGACAGGCTCGGCTTCCCGTCGATCACCGAGATGTGCCGGAGCGCTGCCATGGGGCCCAGCCCCAGTTCCAGTCCGGTGAGCAAAGCTGCATACACCTCGTCCTGCTTGCCGCGCAACCCCGCGGGAGCGAAGCTGGACCTGGAGACGTGGGCAGCCGTCTTCCACAAGCCCTCCAGATCGCGGAGAGTGATCTCGGCGGTCATGGCTCTTCCTCCACGTCCGCGAGCTCGCAGAGTTCCTCGACGAGTTCGCGGACCGCATAGGCGGGCACCTCGGTCTTGATCCAGACGGCCCGCCAGTTCCGGCGCTCGATCCGCAGACGCGCCTGGAGCCGCAGGAGCATCGCCTTCCGCTGGCGGTAGGCGCGGACCGAGGCCACCCCCTCGGCGCTCACGAGGGCAGCTCCCTCTGCGGCGTGAACTCGGGCAGCGGCCCCTCGTCGTCGAGCTCCAGCGAGCGCAGCACCGCCTCCAGCTGCTCCCCTGCGCGTCGAGCCCCCTCCCGCGTCAGCAGCAGGGCGTCGTTGCAAAGCCAGATCGCGACCTCCAATCCCTGGACCGGAGGTCGCAACGGGGAGATTGTCATTTCGACCCTCGCATGCTTGTAGTGCCCGTCCGCCCACATCGCATATAACATCTCACGCTTCCTCTGGTGTCGAGCCGTCGCCATGACCAGCACATTAGCACAGGGTGACGCGAGAATGGACCTTCGGGGCAGAAAGTTACGGATCCGTCACTACCCGGAGGGGCCCGGGGGAGGGTGGGCGTCGAGCCAGGAGGCCCGAAGCTCGAAGGGGAGCCCCGGGGTGCGTCCCGAGCCGTCGGAGAATATCGCCCACCTGGTGACCGGCGTGTAGCAGGTCTGGTCCTCGCGGCGGATCGACCACTCTCCCGGTCCGTCCTCTCCCCTCTTGACCACCGGCCCCAGGGGCGGACCGTCGAGGACCAGGGAGTCCGTCTCGATGGCCACCACGCGCCGGCCCGCCCACTGCTCGGCCACCGCCCGATGCCACACCCGGCGGCGAGCCTGCATCAGGGCATAGCTGTACCAGTGGGTCATCGCGGGCAGGTCCAGCGGCCGTTCGCCGTGCCATTTGTCCACGGTCCCGCTGAAGGTGAGGTCTCCCGGCCGCTCCTGCCGTTGCAGCTGCACCCACCCGCTGGGCCTCCTCCCGTGCCGGCCGATGGAGGCCACCGTTGCAAGCTTCAGCAGGCTCCCCCATCCGCCGGCTGTCCGTCTCAGCTCGCTCACCCTCCGGGTCCACAGCCCGGATCGGACCCAGGAGGACCATTCCACGCCGGCTCCCGCCGGCGACACCTCGATGCCGCAGGCCCGGGCGTCGGCCACCTCCTCGGCCCAGGCGTGGGTGAAGTACGTGCCAGGCTCCGTGGGCCAGGCGAGGTTGCCGTCCTCTCCGCGGATGGGCAGCGGCCCCGGGCATCCGAGCCTCTGGAGGATTCTGAACCGCACCGGCCCGTAGGCCGTCGCCGCCCCGGCGCCCACCCGAGTGGAATCGAAGGTCCGCAACGCCCGGCCGTGGGGTTTGGGCAGCGCCCAGGCCGCGGCGTAGGCGTCCCGCTGATCGATCTCCCAGCAGTGGGGCACCTTGGCTCCGAGCTCGAGAGTCTCCCCGCGCCCGCCGACTCCGGTCTCCAGGAGCAGCTGTCGGCCGAAGGCGTTGGGCCGGCTCTCGAGCCGCCAGCCCCGTTCGCCGACCCATTCCCGCCGCTGGAGGGCGTCCCCCAGGCGGGAGGGGGTGGACCACTGACCCATGCCCGTAGCCTCTCCGAGGATCGAGAGGTCGCGGCAGAGGGAGGCGTCGGGCCGCCGGCCCCAGACGCTGGAGTCCACCATCCACCACCTCTTGTGGCGCCTCCCTTCCAGGATCACCGCCCGCGGCGCGCCCCGTCGCCCCAGCGAAATATAGGTGTCGGGATCGTCCACCGCGTCCTGCCACCAGCGCCAGGCGGGCAGCGGGCCGCAGAGCACCTCCAGGTCGAGTTCCTCCACCCGCTCCTTGAACTCCTGCCAGCAAGACACCGGGACGGGCGTCCGCCCCATGAGCAGGAGGCGCCCCGACCGGGTGGTGGTGGCCAGCCCCCTTTCCCTGGGCTGGGCGGGCATGGGGGGCCAGCAGGCGAAAGATCCGGGGAGGCCGTTCTTCATCGGGTGGGGTCCGTCGGGCGGACTGAGACCGCGTGCACCGGGCGCCGCCCCCCGAAAGTGGCCAGCACGTCGGGCACGATGAGGGCCGCGTGCTCCTCGAGCTGGAGCCGGCTCATCGTCTCCCCCCGCCAGCCCCAGTAGTGGCGGCCGGCGGCGATGGGCACCGCGTGGCCGTAGGCGTCCTCGACCGCCCGCGGATACCTCTCTCCATCTCCCGGATCCTCGATGGCGTAGCGGGCGAACACCGCCACGGTGAAGTAGCCCTTCTCCGGCCAGACGGCGAGGGCGGCGTCCAGCAGCCGTAGCCATTCCGACGGGTAGAGCGCCCGGGCCCGGGGCGACGGGCGGCCCAGCTGAAGGACTGACGGACCGCCCTGCCGCCTCCGCCGCTGGGCGGGCGGCCTCTCTCCCGGAGGGGGCCTGCGCTCGGGTGGGGCCGGCGGCCTCCGAGGTCTCTCCCGGCGCGGCGGTGCCGGCGGTGCCGGCGGCCCGACGGGACCGAAGACGCGGGATACCGCGGCCCGCAGCCGCCGCCACCAGCCCACATCAGCACCGTCGGTCCGGCTGTGTTACACTACGCACGGCTTGTAGAGCAACTGGCCAATTGAGAGCGCCGGGACCTTCGCCCCTGGCGCTCTCACTGCGTCTGCCGGGTGGAGCGCTGCTCCGCCAGGTCCGCTTCGAGCTGGAGGGCGGCGCCAGCATCGGTCGGCCAGGCGCAGACGCATCGTCCAGGAGGCCACCGCAGAGCCACGCCACGGAAGTGCCAGCGCCCACCCCGGCAGCGGGCGAGCCCGACCTTCCGGAGCCGCACCGTCCGCTCGGCCGCCGGCGTCGTCAGCCACCATTGCAATCCCACCGCCGCGGCCACGAAGAGCAGGGAAACGGCGCGCGCGGCCACCTGCTCCCGTCCGGCATGGGAGACCAGCTCGACGCGCAGAGGCCGCTCAGGCATCCGGCCCCACCGTGGGGTGCTGGTGGGTCAGGAGCTTGCGCTCCAGCTCAGAGAATCGCTGTGACAAGTACTCCGCGTCCATTCTCCGGCGCTGCTCGAAGGCGTCCCACTCCTGCGCCGCCGCCCATCCGCAGAGCCCGGCCAGCACGGCCAGCACGGCCAGGCGGAATGCGTCGGCTGTCCTCATGTCTCCGCCTCCTTCTCCTTCTTCACCGATTGCCGCTGCAGGTAGACCAAGGCCGCGGCGGCGAGGACCAGGACGGCGAGCACCGCGAGACGGGCGGCCACGCAGCGTACGCAGAGTGGTTCGGCGCCCCGGACGGGCTCCTCCCCCGCCGTCTCCGGCGCCCTGCCGTTCCTAGGAGGGGAGAGGGGAATCCCCGGCCGGAGCCCATCGGGCCCCTGGAGTTCTAGCGCCTCGTCCAGCTCCACCGGCGGCTGATCTGCTCGGCGTGATCCAGGAGGGGAGCCAGCCGATTCATCAGAGCTTGCCATTCCCTCGCCTGCTCCTCCAACTGTGCCTCGATGCGATCCAGCCGCTCCTGGAGCTCTCCGGGGGCGGGTTCCGCGGGAGCCCGCGCCTCGAGGTGGTCCAGCACGCCCAAAGTCTAGCGCACGCGGTGGTAGAATGGGCGCGTGGCAGAGGAGCCCGAGTCTCAGGCCCCCAAAGCTGACGCGTCTGCTGGAACTCCCGCGTCCGCGGGGAGGCCCGCTGGTGACGACTTCGTAACCAGGCTTCGCGAGGTGCTCCCCGACCTGCTCGACGAGCTGCTGGACCTCAAGGGGGAGGAGCAGCCGAAGCAGAGCCTCCGCGAGAAGGAGGAGTCCGTGCGGGAGCAGGTGCAGAGAGCTGTCCGCGAGCTCGAGGAGCAGTCCCGGCAGGAGAAGGCTTCCGCCGCCCCCGCCGCGCCGCCTCCCCCACCGCAGCCCGAGACCAAGCCCTGGCGCACCCGCTTCTGGGGGGAATGAACATGGCCATGGACGCCGACGACGAGTACGAGCAGCTCGCGAATCGCGCGGAGCTGGCTTCGGAGGAGCTCGACGTGCGGGAGGGTCGCGCGGAGGCGGACCTGCGGCCCCTGCGGGAGGCCTCCCTGGAGGACCTCCGCGAGTGGTCCCATTGGAACCCGGAGGAGGACCAGGGCCTGATCGAGGACCTGGGCGGCGGGATCACGCTGCGGCGGGTCAAGCCGCGCAGCACCGCAAGGCGCCGGCTGAAGGCCGAACCCGAGGGGGAGATGCCGGAGGCCGAAGCCGCGAAGCCTCCGCCGGCTCCGACTCCCAGGGCCCCTGGCAAACCCCGGAAAAGCCCCGCGGCCCCCAAGCGGGTCCAGGCCCGCATCCCCCTGGGAGCCGGGCTCTCCCAGCTGGTGGGGGCGCTGGGCGTGGGGCTGATCGTCACCGGGCGCGATCCCGGCGTCGGCATGGCCCTTCAGTTCGAGGCCCCCATCGCCGGAGACAAACTCGACGCGATGGTCCAGGGCACGCCGCTGGACCGCGTGGTGCAGCCACTCGCCCGGGCGGGGAAGGCCGGCCGGGAGGCGGGCTCCATCCTCGCCCTGCCGTTCCTGGTGGGCCTCATCGAACGGCGTCCGGAGCTCTACCCGGTCCTCCGCGAGCCGCTTCTGCGCCCCTTGGTGGTGGAGATGGCCATCGAACTCGAGGCGGCGGGCCAGCGAGCCTCCTCCCGTCTCAGAGAGGCGCAGAGACGCGGATCGGGCAACCAGATCGACTCGGACCAGCTGCTCGCGCAGCTCTTCGAGGGCCGGCCGCCCCAGGTGCCCGACGCGCCGTCCGAGGATGGCGGCGAAGGCTGAAGCCGGGGACGGTCCGGCGCTGGCCGTCCCCTGGCCGGCCTTTCGGAGATGGTTCGAGGAGCACTGGGAGCCCGGGGAGCACGTGGCGCTCGTCGGCCCCACGGGCTCCGGCAAGACGACCACGGCGGTGCAGATCTGCCAGCTTCGGCCGTGGGTCCTGGCCTGCGACATCAAGGGAGGGGATGCCACCCTGGCCCGGAGCGGTTGGCCGCGAATCACGACGTGGCCCCTGCCCGGCAAGCTCTTCGACCAGATGCAGGGAGGCCGGGAGTTCCGGGCGATCATCGGGGACGCGGCCCGCGGCTCGGAGGCCATGGAGCGGCGCCGCCGTCTCATCCACAGAGTCCTCAACGACGTGTGGCAGCAGGGCGGCTGGACGGTTTTCGTGGACGATCTCCAGCTCCTCACCGATACCCGCAGATCGGCCAACCTCTCCCTCCAGCTCGAGGACTTCCTGGTGGCGGCCCGGGACGCGAAGGTGAGCATCGTCTCCAATCTCCAGGCTCCGCGCCGCGTACCGCGGGCGGCGAGCGATCAGGCCAGCTGGCTCGTCGCCTTCCTGACCCGGGACACCGACGTGGTGAACCGGCTGGCGGAGATGGCGGGGCGCCCTAGGGAGGAGATCCGAGGCGCCGTCCGGGGGCTCAGGCGTCCCTGCATCCTCGTCGTGGGCACCGACCCCGCGGCTCCCATCCTGGTGACGAGGCCAGATCGCCTGGGCTAATGCTCCCGGCGCTGGGCTCGGTTGGGGAGCGCGGCCTGCGCCGCCGGCGCGGCCTGCGCTCCCAGCCTCCGGAGACGCAACTGCATCTCCCGGTCCTGCTGCTCCCGCCGGGCGGCCTCCATGTCGAGCCAGAAGTCCCCGATGAACAGGAGGTCCTCCACCGCCGCGGCGCTGATCGGGATCGTCTCTCCGAAGCGGGGATCGGTGACCTCCATCCAGTGCGCCTTGCTCTCCCGGAGGTGTCCCACCCGGCGCTGGATCTCGGAGGCCGACTCCTCGGCATGGACGACGAGGCCGCCCCGGAAGGTCAGGACGCGGACCTGCTTGCCGGTTGGGGTGGGCAGGAGGATGCCGGCGCGGTCCTCCTGGAAGCTCTCCGCGGAGGGCTGGTGCTGCACCTGCCACTCCTCCGGGTCTCCCGCGAGGCCGCCGGGATCGGTCCTCTTCACTGCCGGGACAGTATAGCGCCTAGCCGGGGAGATGTGCTACCATCCAGGAAGCCGCCTTGGGCGGCGCGGGAGCGTCCTCCCGGACCCCGGCCCGCAGAGGGCGGGGATTCGAGCCGGCCACGCCGGGGGAGGACCCAAGTGCCCAATCGCAGAGGGCTAGTCGTCTACTCGCTGGGAGCCGTCCTCGCGGTCCTCGGCATCACCTTTCTGACCACGCTCTGGGCCGCCCGCGAGGCCCGGGAGGGTGAGCACACCTCGGTCGCCGGGGCGGTGCTCACGGCATTCTGATGGCAGCGGCACCTCCGGCGGCCGGCGCGGGGACCGGCGTCGTCAACCCTCAGCCCCAGACGACCGGCCAGGGCCCCGGCGGGCCTTTCATCCGGTACAGCGAAGAGGGCTTCAAGCCCATGTACAAGTCCACCGGGAACGCCTTCGGTGGACTGATCCAGCAGCCGCTGGTGTCCGCCCCTGGCTATGCGCGGAAGTTCCGGGTCCGGCTCACCGCCGCGGGCGGGGTCAACGGCACGGTCACCGTGGCCGCGCAGCCGGACGCCCCCTGGAGCGCCGTCCAGCAGATCGTGGTCACCTCGCCGGGCGGGACCCAGCTCATGCAGGGAGACGGCTACGGCCTCCTGCACCTCGTCAACAAGTACGGCGGCCAGAACGGCCTGTGGGCCTACGGAGACCAGGCGGCGCTCCCGACCTTCTCTCCGGTCTCCACGGGCTCCGCGGGCACCGGCGACTTCGTGGCGGCCTCGAGCCTCCCGCTGGAAGCGGCCAAGGGCTACGGCACCATCTCGATGGCCAGCGCCAGCGAGCTCCCCACGATCTCCTTCCAGCTGGCAGAGGCCGGCGCCGTCTACTCGACGCCTCCCGGCACCCCGCCGACCATCACCCTGGCCCTGGGCCTCGACTACTATTGGCTTCCCCTCGACTCGACCATCGAGCCCCCGGGGCTCGGCTCCACCATGCAGTGGAACAAGCAGACCGGGTACCCGGCGATCGGCTCCAACTCCAACGTAGAGGTGAACGTGCCGAAGCTGGGAGGCTACATCTCGACGTTCATCTTCGTCCTGAGGGACTCCACGGGCGCCCGCATCGACGCCTTCCCGGACCCGCTCAGCTTCTACCTGGATGGCGTCCCGGTCGCCAACCAGAAGCCCCTGTCGGACATCGAGGACGACATGGCGAACCAGTTCCAGCTGGCCCCCGGGGAGTTGCGGGAGACCGGCGTCCTGGTCTTCACCCGCAAGACCAGCGTGGCCCAGGTGGAGATGGGCTTGCTGGACACCGGGGAGGGCTACCTGTCGACCAACCCCGGGACCTCGGTCGTCCTCCAGGGAACCTGGGGCGCCATCGCCAACGCTCCCGCTACCCTCAGCTGCTACGCCGGCCAGTTCGTGCCGAGCGGAGCCATGCTCCGCGGGCTCCTGGAGCAGTAGGCCATGTTCGAGACCGGGCTCGCGGTGCTCGGAGCGGGCGCGGCCAGGGCGCGGGCCGGCGACCCGCGCGGCTCGGCCGGACCTGCGGCCATCTCTCCCGGCGGCTTCGTGGCGGGCGGTCCCGCCACGGGGTCCACCCGGAACCCCTTCGCCCCCACGCACCCCGCGGGGATCGCCTTCTGGATCGGGGTGGGGGCCGTCCTGGCCTTCTGCCTCCTCTACTACTCACTTCCCAGCTAAGGAGACCATATGCTCAAGTCCGGAGACTTCTGGATCGGTGTCGTCGCCGGGGTGGCGGTCGTCTACCTCTACCACCACTTCGTCTCCCCGCTCCCCGCTCCCAAGGGCAGCTGAGGGGCCCAGCTGATGCTGGGCATCGGGATCGTTGTTGGGCTGCTCGGCTACGGGCTCGCCTACTGGGGGGCCCAGCTGTGGTCGGGCTGCACCCAGAACACCTTCCTGGACATCATGTGGCCGGGAGGCACCCGGTTCACGCCATGCGCTCCGGCGGGCGGGTCCTCTGGCCCTCCGGCCACGGCCCACGGCCAGGGCGCGGGGCCGGGTGGGCTCCTGGGCCAGGGCACCGGGAACTCTCTTCCCCCGGGGACGGCGCCCCAGCTGGGAGGACACTCGTGAAGGGTGTCCTCCTCGCCTGGATGACGGCGCTCGTCATCTCCACCGCTTCCTCGCTGCGGTCGGGCAGGGGGATGCCCGTGCCCGGGGTGCTGGTGGGAGACTCGGTGATCATGGCGGTGCTGGGCCTGGTGGCCGAGGTGGCCCCGACCCCCGCCGCTCTGGCCGCCTGGGGCTTCCTCATCGCGGCGGTGCTCGCCTCGCCCCAGGTGATCCCGCCAGGGCTCAAGCCGACCGGCGCGCCGCCGGCCACCGCAGCGGCATAGTAAAGGAGTAGAGCGTGCGTCCCACCTCCATCATCGGCCTGGCCGGGCTTGTGGTCGTCGGCCTGATCGTGGCGGACTTCATCATCCACCCCCAGGGCTCTGCGACCGCCTTCAATGGGATCAGCGGCCTGGTGGTGCCCTCCGAGCAGGGCCTGCTCGGCCAGAATCCGCAGTACCGGTACACCGCCGGCTGATGGCGGTCAAGATCGCCCCCGGCCTGGTGCAGGTGAAGCCCCCGCTGGTGAGCCGGGGCGCCTCGCTCTTCGGGCCGCGCTACCGCGCCCAGTGGGGGCCCATCGGGGCTCCGGAGCCTCCTGGCTCGGCCAGGGTGGTCCCGGTCCCAACCCCCGAAGGGGCGTCCGGTGGCGGGATGGGCCCCGCCGTCTCCACGATGGGCCGGGTGAAGATGGTCACCCCCCGGGTGGCCCCTCGCGAGATCGTGCCGGGCGCCCCTCACCTGACGAATGTGCAGTCCCGGCGCCCGTGGTGGCAGCCCACCATCGACTTCTGGCGGCCGGCGCCGGGCTACTGCCGCAAGCTCCGTACCTTCAGCGACAACCCCCTGCCGGTGCAGGACATGCAGGCGTGGTCGGAGAACCCCGTCGCGCAGCGGCCGGCGCGGATCGGCGGCTCCCGGGTCACCAGGTGGCCGGCGCAGCAGGTCAGCTGGCCGACCTTCGGGCCGGGAGGCACCTGATGGCGGCGGCGCCCGCGGCCAGCGGCGGCTTCTGGCAGAAGAAGCAGGCCGGGCTCCCGCTCTGGGCCTGGGCGCTGATCGTGGGCGGCGGGGCGGGAGCGCTCATCCTCTGGTCCCGGCTGCACAGCTCCGCGCCGGCGACCTCCTCCACGCAGCCCAGCCAGGGGGCGTCCCCGGGCGGGTTCGGCGTCGGCGGCTACGGAGGGACGGGGGTCCAGCCCGGCGGCGGTGAGACACCGCCCATGCCGGTCACGATGCCGAGTCGTCCCCCGAGCGGCCCCATCCGCGTCCCCATATCGTCGCAGCCCACGCCCTCGAGCCCCGGGAACCCCTCTCTGCCCTTCCAGGTGCAGTCCGGCTCCGGCTGGTGGGCGGGCGGGTCGAACTACGCGACCGACACCCCGCAGCAACAGCAGCAGGCGATGGCCGCCGCCCAGGCGGCGGGACCGATCACCGACGCCAGCGGCAACGAGTACGAGTGGATCGATCCGCAGGAGTACCAATCGATCCAGGGCTCGGGGACCCAGGTCTACTACGAGGTCCTGCCCGGCGTCTTCCTGCCGGTCCCCGCCAATATGGCCACCCTCGCCCCCGGCACGCCCCTGTACATGCAGGTGCCTTCCGGGACCTCTGCCAACCCCTCGGTCCCGGCCACGGCGGGCGCCTGATGCGAGTCCACATCTGGCCCCACCGCGTCCTGCCCTCGCTGACGGCGCAGACCATGGAGGCGGAGAACCACCCCATGCTGCGAGGCACGGCCCCGGCATTCCGGCTCCGGCCCCCACGCGGGCAGCGGGTCTCAGCCGCCCAACTGGTGCTGGAGCAGGAGATGCGCCAGGCCGAAGGCCGCCGCCGGAAGAGGACCTAGAATGGCGGCCCGCGAGGGTGCGGCGCTCACCGCGGGCACCGTCGGGATCACCATCCTGGCCATGGGCGACGCCTTCAACGCCTACTCTGGCCTGCTGCCCTCCATGTTCACCATTAGCTCGGACTTCTTCCACGGCCAGGGCTCCCACAAGGGGAACGTCCGGCGCATCCGCCAGGGGGAGGCGATAGCCACGGTGGCCTCCCTGGGGATCGGCCTGGGAGCCTCGCTGGCCGCGGGCAGCCCCCTGCCCTTCTGGGGCACGGCCATCGCCTGCGGCGGCCTCCTGGTGGCCTACGAGTACGCCCTGCGGCACCCCGCCTCGGAGGTCTCCTGATGCTGACGAGGCCGTCGGGCGGCTACGCCCCACCGCCGGGGGGAGGAGGCTCGGCGCCGGGAACGCCCCAGGAGGAGACCCCTCTCCTCTTCGCCACCTCCCTCCTCCAGGCGATGGGCTGGCCGCTCACCCAGTCCAACGTCAATGCCCTGGTGGCCTGGGAGGCCGCCGAGGGAGGGAATTGGGAGAACAGCGCGCGGTACAATCCCCTCAACACCACGGAGCCTGAGCCCGGAGCCACCAGCGCCGGCACACAGCAGAGGTCCATCCGGTCGTATGTCAGCTGGGCCCAGGGTCTGGCCGCCACGGCCGCCACGCTGGCTCAGAACCAGCGTGGATATGCCGGCATCCGCCAGGCCTTCGCTTCGGGGAACGCCTCCGCCGCTCTGCCGGCGGCGCTGAACGCGTCGGCCTGGGGCACGAACGGCAACACGGTCGCGGCGATCCTGCGCAGCGGCAGCTTCCGCCAGTACGAGCTCAGGACTTCGGCCTCGGGGGGGGTGACCGGCGGGGCGTCGGGAACCGGTTCCGCCTCCGGATGCGCCTTCGGGATCGGCCCGATGTGCATCTTCTCGGAGGCCGGCCTGATGCGCTTCTACGGCGCCCTCCTGATGGGCGCGGGGGGTCTGGTGCTCACCGTCGGGCTGGGCCTGGTGGTGATCGGCGCCCTCGCGGAGACGAAGCTCGGCCGGACGACCCAGAGGGCCTTCGGCCAGGCGGGCCTGGGGCAGGTGGTGGGAGCGGCCACGGCGCCCGCCAGAGCGGTCTCCGGGCGCCGGGAGGCGCGGGCCGCCACACAGCAGCAGGCGCAGAGGCGGGAGGCCCAGGAGTCCCACCAGGCGGCACTGCGGCGGGCCCAGCTGCGCGCGGCCAGGGCCAGGGCCCGCCGGCAGGAGGAGGGGGTCCGCACCCAGCGGGCGGTCACCCAGGGGAGGCAGGACTCCGCCAACATTCGCGACTACGAGCGCACCGAGGGCGCCGAGCGCCGCCGGGCCGCCGTAGAATCGCGGAGGGCGGGCCGCTCGGTGGCGGCCGCCAACCGGCGGCGGGTCGCCCAGCGACAGAAGTTCGAGGACGTGTTCGGAGAGGCCTCATGAGCAGTGACAGCGGCGGCCCCAGCCTCGATCTGGGAGTCCATCTGGACCTGGCGGCCGAGCTGAGGGCCGGCTTCGACGGCCTGCGCGACCAGGATGCGGCCCGCCGGCAGCGCGAGGAGGAGACGATCCCGCTGGATCTGGTGATCCGGGGAGGCGGGGTCGCGCCCGCGGCGGGGAAGTTCGTCTTCTCCTGCGGCGGACCTCCCCTGGGCCGGGCGTGGGTCCTGCGGCGGCTGGTGGTCGGGGGTACGGACCCCACCGTGGCGGCGGCGGGCTCGGCCTACTGCTACGCCAGCTCCGCCGGGGACCTGGACCAGCTGATCACCTCCACGGTCTTCGACTGGGCCGCCAGCCTGCCCCTGGTGGGCTTCTACACTTCCCGCCAGGTGGTGGTCAACTCCGGACAGCAGATCTGGGTGGTGATCGTGGGAGCGAGCGCCGGCCAGAGCTACGCGCTCTCCGGGGCCGTCCTGTCGGAGATCGCCAACGAGCGGGCGGCGGCCCGCTGGACCCTCTGATGGGCCTCTCGACGGCGGTATGGCTCGGCTGGCTGGCGCTCTTCGGGGCGCTCGAGCTCTCGGCCCTCTCCCGCCGGGTCCCCTGGACCACCATGTCGCAGTGGACCTGGCAGCTCGAGAAGGCCTGGTGGCCGCTGCCCTGGCTGGTGATCGTGGCCCTGGCGCTTCTGATGGTCCACCTGGCAACCGGACGCTATTGAACGACCCATTGGAGGATCTGGCATGAGCGACGCGACAGAGGCGGTGGCCCGGGCGCAGGCGGCGCTGGCCGCCGCCCAGGCGGCGGCGGCCGAGGAGGCCGCGCAGATCAAGGCGGCTGGAGACTCGCAGGCGGCGCTGGCCGCCGAGGCCAGCCTGGGAAAAGGGATTGGGCCCCACGTGGGGGACCTGATCCGCAGGGTGGAGGCACTGGAGCAGCGGGTGTTCGGGGAGCCGGAGGCGGCGGCGGCGCCGCCGCCGGAGCCGCCGGCCTACCAGTGAGCGGCTTCCGGTCCGCGGTGGCGGCGGCGAGCAAGCCGCTGGGCGGGTTGATCTCGGTCGGGATCGGGATCTGCGGCTTCGCCATTCCCGCGATGCACGGGCTGGGGACCCCCTTCAGCACAGCACTCATCGTGGCGGGGCTGGGCGCCTACGGCCTCTCGGTGGGGACGGTCTCCGGCAGCCGGCCCGCCTGATGGCCTTCCCCAAGCCTACGGACGCCAGCTCCCTCCAGGGCGTCCCGGTCTCCGGCCTCGCGCCGGCGGCCGGGGCCCTCCTGGAGTACCAGGGCGCCAGTGCGTCGTGGGTGCCCACGGTCCCGCCCGCCCCCACGGCGCCGGTGACG
>JAKAVU010000033.1 GCA_021817185.1 bacterium | reverse complement strand
CACTTCTCCCAGGCCTCCCTGGCCCTGCTCTCAGGCGACGGTCAGCAACTCCTCACCAACCCCCTCACCGCAGGACTGGCTGCCTGATGACCTGCCCTCAGTCCCCCTCCCTAATTTCCACCAATCAAAGGGACTTGACTCCGTTTGAGCGTGAAGCCGCGGCTATTCGCCAAGCGCTCGGTCCGCTTGCGCTCCGAGTTGATCACATCGGGTCCACGGCCGTGCGGGGACTTGCCGCCAAGGTCTCCAGGACAGCTTCTAGCCCTTCTGGGTACACGGTGTCCGTGGTTGCCCGTAGCTCATCGACCGACCACCAGCGATGCTCCCGGACCACTCGGTGTTCGTTCTCGGTCCAGCCAGAGTCGCTGATGTCGAAGTGGTGGCAGCGAACCAGGAAGTAGGCTTCGTCTTGGGAGTAGTGGACGCGCTCGAAGTCGTACTCAACCTGGCGCCGCAGCACGATGGGGCCGAGGTCCTGGGCCTCCAGCCCGGTTTCCTCTCTCAGCTCCCGCCGTGCCGATTCCGCTGCCGACTCCCCAGGCTGGACGCCTCCACCCGGCGGGAACCACCACGTGCCCGCCTCGGGTCGAGCCGGATCGCCACCTCGAAAGAGCCGGCAGCGGCCGGACTCGTCCACCAAAATGATCCGCCCGGCTTTTCGCTGCCTTACGGGTTGCTCCGCCACGTGTCCAGTATGCCCCCGTCCCCGGTGCTGGTCGCCTTTCAAGGGATTCACGGGGACCTGCTCTTCCGGGGCTCAGCAGGTCACGTGCAGGATGCCGTTGGTGTCCTTGCCACTGCCGTTCAGGATGGCGATCGCCTCTTCGGTCGGAACACTCAGCAGCTCTACCTTGCGGTGCCTGGCCTCCTGTAGGACTTCTTCCATCACAGGCAATGCGCCCTGAGCTCCAGTCCCGACCACCAGCCGGCGGCAGCGCCACGCGGTCTCTTCCTTGATCGAGAGAGGGGTATGGCCGTAGGCGGCCCGGTACTGCTTGGATGCCTTCTTCTTTCGCTTTCTGATCTCGCCCCGGTCGATGACCTACAAGTGCCGGCAGCCGGGCTGCTCGGGCACCCTGGATCGCACTCTCAAGTGCGAGGTGTGCGGACGCAGGGGGTTCCCTCGACTCGGGTCGGTGCAGCCGGCACCACCTCGCCAGGGGTGGGCCGGGCTGCTTACCCCGGACGACCGGGCGGGCCAAGAGAGGGCCGCCGGATGACTGCCTTGAGGCACGTTGGACCAACACAACAGATGCTTGGCACACGAGATAGCTACGCTGGTGGCATCGGGGCCTGCTGGTCGAATATGATCTCGGCAAATGGCCGTACTGCCGGCTGGGCCAGTCAACCCAAACGATCTGATGCAGCTCCTGGCGGATGAACCTAAGGTTCTGGCTCGGGTCGCCATAGATCGCCGCGCCAGCCCTCCACGGATGCTTCACATGAGAATCCAGGTGCCGGGGGAGAGGCGGCCAAGCGCTCCGCTATGGTATCCGTACCCGGAGGTTGGGTTTTGGATAGGGGTGATCAGTGGCCACGAGGCTGCCAACTGGATCATGACTGGCGCGGTCCTGCCAGATGGCACAGCTCCGCTCGTCGACCCTATCCCGACGGATAGAGTCGTCATGAACGCCAATCGTCATCCTAGCCGCTCGCGCAGCCCATGGCTCTCTTCCGAGTGGCCATTCGTCCGAGCGGAGTGGCATTGTACCGCTGACAACGCGCCGCAGGCCCGCTTCCTAGTCGGGCCCGGTCTTCCCTTCTTCGCCCACTCAGACGTGGCGATCACTCAGTTGGTCTACGAGGTCAGTGAGCCCCCGACGGGAAATGCTAGTGCAGGTCTGCGCATCGACTGGCAAGATCGGACTGCCAGAATCGGCCCTCTATTCATAACTCAAGACGAAATCAAAGTTCCGATCCGAGGGCATGGCGTGAGCGGCCTGCAACTTGGAGTAGGGAGTGAGAGCGTGCTTACGTGGTCGAACCGCCGCATCAACCGAACGTCTACGCGACGGGTCCAACTCAAGAACGGCATTCCAAGCCCGCTCTGGGTAGTTCTGTCGAAAGACTCTCAGTGGTTGGACTACCGCTACCTACAACAAACTCCGACGGGGTGGCACACTGATACGGGGGACGTGGAGTTCGAACCGCCCGACATGGTGACTCAAGTCAGGGCTTGGACAGCAGGGTGGGAAACGGAGACGCTGGAGTTCAAGGAGACGATCAGAACCGATACTCTGCTAAAGACCGTCGCAGCGTTTGCAAACGGCGATGGCGGCATCTTGTTATTCGGTGTTGCTGATGAGTCCCGCGAGATTGTCGGGCTCGGCGGTACACCAGATGAGGTGACGAGAGCTCTCATCGACAAGATCCACAGCAAGGTAGAGCCGACTCCGGATATCTCGGCTGACATTTGCTGCGTTGATGAGAAACTGGTGCTTGTCGCCGCGGTGTCCCCGGGAGAGCATCCTCCGTATGGAGTGCGCATCGACCAAGGGCACATCGTCTACTACGTCCGGCATGGATCAAGCACCTACGAGGCACGGCCCGCGGACTTGAACCGATTCATAGAACAGAGGGTGGGGCGCGCCCTGGCAGCCCGAACGGGCCAACAAGGGATGTGGGGCCGCCTATGACCGACGATCAGGTACCTCTAGGTCTGCGCAGGACCGTCTCGGGCGGACACATTCGGCGCTGGCCAGGTTTGGGGTCACCCCAGTGGATTTGGGGTACAGGTCACCTGGACAGACAAACGGGGTCCCCCCCTCAGGACTCTGGCACCTATTGCGATTGAGTCGAGGAGCTGGCAGCGAGCACAGGGGCACTCGCATCGCCCAGTCCTTCCAACAATTTGACGAGCGGGGCGAGATGCGGCTGCCAGATAGCCGAGATGGGCTTCCATAGCTCGGCCATGGCCGCTCGGGCGGGCGCGAGGTCCTGTTGACTCTCCCAAAGCGACCACAAGTGTGGTCCAGCGTCCGCCCCTTGCTCGTCACCATGTGGTGGTGCGAACGCCTGGACGAAGGCGTTCTGTACGGCAGGGTCGCCTCTGAACTCGTTCAAGCCTTCAGCTACCCCTGGCGTGGCCCAGAAGCCCTCAATCAGTCGCCTGGTTTCGTCCAGGGCATCAGCCAGGCCGTGGGTTCGTGCTGCGATGTCTGCCAGCAGGAACCTTTCGCCGAGGAGAATACCGAGTCTCGGGAGGTTAGACAGGGCCGCGTGGGCACTGTACCGAAACGATGCTCTGGGGCTTTCGAGTGCCTCCAAGAGGAGCGCCAACAACGGGGATGCAAGGAGTTCGAAGTCCTCGCGGGCAGCCAAGAGGATGTCCTCAGGCAAGCGGCGCAGCCGATCGGGCAGGGTCCCCGCCGCGAAGCTCAGTTGGTAAGCCGCAAGAAGTTTGCCCACATCGGCCGTCGTGATCACGGAGAGCACGCCAACACCACTGGGGCCAAAGCTGAGCAGGGCTCTCTTGACGGCATCAGCATCGAGGTCGGATAGCGACTCGGCGGGGTGGTAGCCGGAGTCAAAGCGGGTGCGCTCGAGCACAGTGAGCGCTCTCAGCCCTAAACGCCGACCGGCACGGGATCGAAACTCCTCCTGGGCGGCTGGCTCCGCAAGGTCCGCTGGCGTCACATGGGCGGGTTCATCTCCCACCAGATACTTGACTGTCCTCCTGAGTCGGTCCGCTTGCCAAGTGGCCCACCGGAGTCTCATCGGGCCGATGGGGTAGGGGAACCCACAGAACCAAGTGAGCAGCGTGGCCGACTCGGTACGGTGGCGAAGCGAGAGGCATTCGCACAAAGTGGCGGCTCTAAGGAGAACCTGGTGATCGGGCCAATAGTACATGGCACCCGGGCCATCCCCCGGGCCGCGGGCGCTTCGCGTCATCGGAGGCAAGAGGCCCCGACGCACCCAGTCGGTGAGCCGCCTCGGAGTCATCGGATAGCCCCGATCGCCGAGCAGCTGGATGAGTCTGGCTTGGGTGAGGCGCGGGGTGGCCTCTTCAGGTTGCATTTCTAGCCTCTATCTTCCCACTGAGGAGGGTGGCACCCTGATGCCCAGGCGAAGTGGCGCCTACCAGCCAAGGTCGCCGAAACTAAAGTGGAGGTTCTGTCGATGGGGAAGACCAATCTCACGATCGATCTCAGAGCGGCGAGGCCGAAGCTGAGTCCGTCGGAAGTGTGTTCGTGGGGTAGCGGCAGGCGGGTGTTCATCTCGTCCGTCCAGGAAGCCCTGCAAGAAGAGCGCCTCGCTGTGGCTAAGGCTATCAGGGACCTGTGTGCGACTCCGGTCATGTTCGAGGAGTTTGGAGGGAGGGACGATGATCCAGAGGCCGCCTACCTCTCGGAGGTGGCGGGCAGCACCATCTACATCGGCATCCTCGGCCGTAGCTACGGTCGGCTCCAAGATTCGAGACTGTCCGCAACCCACACTGAGTTCCGTGAGGCGGAGCGGCAGGGTCTGAGAATCTGTACTTATGTCGCCGAAGGGGAGGACTTTCAGGGTGATCAGCGGAGCTTCGTGGAGGAGGTAAGGAAGTTCCACGTCACCGGCTCATACGCGAATGCCACCAGCCTGGGGTCGGCCGTGAGGGATCGGCTCTCGGCCATCGCGGCCGAGGAAACGTCGCCCTGGTGTAAGCTCGGCCAGCTCGTCTTCCGAGCTCACTCCGTGGTCAATGATGGTCGCCGCTTTCAGGTGGAGGCAACCATATACGACCGCGGGATAGTGCAGCAGCTCGTGCGCTGGAGGCCAAGTCTGCTGACCAGTACCATAAAGCGACTCACCTACGCAGATAGTTCCATTAGCGTGCGCCTTGAGAAGGTACGCACAAAGGTGACGGCGAAGGTAGGCACTCAGGTGAGCCTGCAATTGGC
This sequence comes from bacterium, assembly GCA_021817185.1. Next base: position 8,987 of record JAKAVU010000033.1, on the reverse strand, counting down.
GAGTGATACCGAGCCCTATGACATGGGATTCCCGGCGGGCGTACGCCTTGCCGTGACTGCAACCTATTCGCGGGATGAGATCACTGACATTCTCCTACGCAAGGTTCTCTTCGGAGAGGCTGAGCCGACGGGGATCCTCCGACTTGGTAGCCCCATCGGCGACCCTCTTGGGGGGCTCGCTGCGGCTCGTCTGCCCGAGGAATCGGTTCGGCCCATACTTAGTCTCCTCCTCACCGAAGCCCTCGTGGGCGCCGGGCGGGCCGAGCGGGTCGCGGCTGTCGCCCTGGGTGCCCGACTCGAAGGAAGGAGGTTGCTGCGAGTGGATTGGCAGCCGCGGGCCACGTCGGGACAGCCACGGCCGGCCATCCGGCGAGTTGAGGGACAGACCTCATGGTGAACGACAGGGGCCAGGTATCCACCCGTGAAAGCGAACGCGAGATGGTGGCTAATGCGGACTCCCAGAGTTGGGCAGCCATCGCGGCGGGAGACCCACCGCGACCGTTCATGACACCACTTCCACGGCCAGCCGCTCTGCCTGCTCCAGTACCAGATCGACCGCGGCACCCTTCTTGTCCGGCGGATAGTGGTACTTGGTCAGGAGTCTCCGAACCGTGCTACGAAGCTTTGCCCGGGCTTGCTCTTTGATGGTCCAGTCGACCGTGGTATTGGCTCGAACCAGCCGGACCAAGTCGTGGGCGATCTGCTTCAAGGTGTCGTCGCCCAAAACGAGGATGGCGGATCCGTTCTGGGATACGGCGTCGTAGAAGGCCAGTTCGTCGTCCGGCAGCCCCAGAAGGGTGCCGCGCTTGCGCTCCTCCTTCATCTCTCGGGCCATCTCCACCAGCTGTGCGATCACTTGGGCGGCCGTCAGCGATCGGTTGGTGTAGGCCTTCGTAGCGCGCTCGAGGAGCTCAGAGAACTTGTGCTCCATGACCACGTTGCGCTTGGCGACGGCTTTGACCTCGTCCTTCAGAAGTCGCCGGAGCATCTCGATCTGGACGTTGGGCTGGGGACTCTTCTGTGCCCGAGCAGCGAATTCTTCATCGATCAGGCTGATGTCGGGCTTGGCCAGTCCGGCGTCGGCGTAGATATCCACGATGCCCGTTCCCACGACCGCCTTGGAGACCATTTGTCGGAGGGCGGTCTCGAATTCGCCCTCGTCGGTGATCTGGCCGCGCTCGGTGGCTCGCTGCCGGCGCAGGTCAGTGGCCACCGCCTGGAAGAACGCCAGGTCGTCACGGTACCTCTTGGAGTCGGCCAGCGACACGGCCAGGGTGAACGCCTGGTTGGCCATCCGCGCGTGCTTGATGAACAGATCAGGGAGATCAAGATCGCCGCTGAGTAGGAAGCGGGTGGCTCCGGCGATCGCTTCTAAGAATGCCTGAGGGGATCCGGAGGCCAGCTCCTCGCGCCAGGGGAAGCCGTAGAGGAAGCCGCAGCAGAGCTCCCAGTGTTCCTGGAGTGCGTCCAGGGCGCGGTCCAAGGTGTCGCCAACGTCCTTTCGATCGCGGTCGCGCTCGGTGTAGTCTTGGAGAGCCGCTCGCAGACTCTCGGCGATCCCGATGTAGTCCACTACCAGCCCGCCTCCTTTCTCCCGGAAGGAGCGGTTTACCCGTGAGATAGCCTGCATGAGTCCCGCGCCCTGCATTGGCTTGTCCACGTACATGGTGTGCATCGGCGGGGAGTCGAAGCCAGCCAGCCACATGTCTCGGACAATCACGATCTCCAGGGGGTCATCCGGATCCTTGGCCCGATCCTCAATGACGCTCAGGCGATCACGGTTGCGGACGTGGCGATTCAGTTCGGGCCCATCTGTGGCGGCTCCGGTGATCACGACTTTGATCTTGCCTTTGGCATCGTCGTCCGAGTGCCAATCTGGGCGCAGGGAGACGATGGCATCGTAGAGGTCGACGCAGATGCGCCGGCTCATACACACGATCAGGGCTTTGCCGGGCTCTCGGGAGAGGCGTTGCTCCCAGTGGTCGACGATGTCGGCAGCGACTTCCCGGAGGCGGTCCTTGGCTCCCACCACAGCTTCGACCCTGGCCCAGCGCGACTTTAGTCGGTCGCGGCTATCCACCTCAGCTCGCTCCGTGACGGTGGCGAACTCATCGTCGATCGTGGCGCGGACCTCCTCGGGGAGTTCTACCTTAGCCAGGCGGGGTTCGTAGTAGACCTTGACAGTAGCTTCGTCCTCGATGGATTGGGTCATGTCGTAGATGTCGATGTAGTCGCCGAACACCTCCCTGGTGTTGCGGTCGGCCTTCTCGATGGGAGTGCCCGTGAAGCCGATGAAGACTGCGTTGGGCAGGGCGTCACGGAGGTTGCGGGCCAGCCCATCGAGCAGGTCGTACTGGGTTCGGTGGGCTTCGTCGGCGATGACGACGATATTGGACCGAGCCGAAAGCAAGGGGAAGTGGGTCCCGGCGGCCCGGTCCTCGTTGCTGCGGCCAAACTTCTGCATGGTGGAGAACACGATGCCTCCTGAGGCCTTCTGTGCCAGCAGCTTGCGCAGGTGGTCGCGAGATGAGGCCTGTTCGGGACGCTCCGGAAGAGTCTTGGCGTGGGAGAAGACCTCCTCGAAGAGCTGATCGTCCAGGCTGTCGCGATCAGTCAGCAGGACGGCGGTAGGGTTTGCCATCGCTGGGTGCCGCAGGATCTTGTTGACGAAGAACAGCATCTGAAAGCTCTTGCCAGATCCGGGCGCGTGCCAGATCACTCCGCCGCGTCCGTCGCCGCGCGCCATGGCTCGAAGCGTGGCAGCGACAGCCCGATTCACCGCCCGAAACTGCTGGTACTTGGCGATACGCTTGACCAGGCCGGAGCGTTCTCCTGAGAAGACGGTGAAGTTGCGCACCATGTCAAGGAAGCGAGCGGGCTCGAAGACTCCCCGGATGACGACCTCGAGCTCCGGGGTTCCCTCTGGTGCCTCGTGGTAGCCATCGATCGTCTTCCACGGCGCGTAGTGCTCGTAGACTCCGCCCAGAGCCCCCGAGCGAGCTTCGGTCCCTGTCGAGATGACGTTGATGCCGCTGTAGGCGATCAGTGCAGGAATCTCCGCGGCGTAGGTTCGCAGCTGCTCATAGGCTCCGTGCAGAGTGGCGCGCTCCTCGCCAGGTACCTTGAGCTCGATGACCCCCAGAGGGATCCCATTGACGAAGGTCAGGACGTCCGGGCGACGAGTACTTCGATCGCCTTGCACGGTGAACTGGTTGACTGCCAGGAAGTCGTTGAGGTCAGGGTTCTCAAAGTCGATTAGCCGGGCCAGATCGTGCCGGGTCTGGCCGCTCGCATCTCGCCGTTCGATGGGGACCCCGTTGGTGAGCAGATTGTAGATCCGCGCATTCTCGGCCAGCACGTCCGCACTCTCCGGCCGGCGCAGGGTCGCGATCACTTGCCGAACGCTCGCAACATCCAGTTCGGGGTTCAGGCGCTCGATGGCAGCCCTGAGCCTTCCTTCTAGCAGAGCATCTTTGTATCCAGAGCGCTCAGGGGCTTTCCCGTCCTCGGCGAGGTCGGGTCCGTAAAGCACCTGCCAACCAAGCTCGCGGAAGTAGTCGAGGCACGTTTCCTCAACCGACGACTCCGCGATGAACGACTTCATCCACTCGAGCCCATGGGGGCCCCGACATCACGGATCCGGATGTGGCCGGACACAAGCTCAGGGAGCAGAGCATCCCGAATCTCAGCAAGAACGGCTGACTCCTCCTGGGCAGCGAACGCGCAACGGCGGATTGGCATGGTCATGGCCTCGTACGCCATGCTGTCCTCCGGGCTTGGCAGGGGTAGAGGTGCTTCAAGAATGCGATCTGCACGGACGGCCGGATATGCGCTCCCGTCAGCGTTGGAGACGAGGTAATCCACGAACTCGTCCCGGTCCGTGAGTGCATACAGGAGGCTTGGGCCGATGCGTGTAGGAGTCAGGACTGCGAAGCCCGTAGACACCACCAGATCGGGTGGAGGGCTCAGGATCAACTTATGGCTCCGGCGATTCGGGCGGACAGTAGACCACAGCGTGTCTCCATCATGGACAACGCGTCGAGCTCGGCTCGGCGCATCTTGCCAATCCAGTTGTATGGGCGGCTCCGCCTGACCGTCGCCCACGGAGCTGATGTCAAGATACCGAATCCTGCCAACTGACGGTTTCACCGTTCGCGCGTTCACGTCGGCAACATCACCGAGACGTACCTGAGTTGTAGAGCTTCCGCCAAGCACGTTGGTCAACATGGTTGCTGCTAGTATGTCGCAGGCGCTTCTCAGACGCTGGTTCGCCTCGATCTTGTCGTCGAGCGTCCCGAGCACCTCGGCGATGGCACGCTGCTCGGCGAGGGGAGGTAAGGCCACTGCGTACCTAGCTACTGCGTCCGAAGGCACTCGTTGCCTTCCGGATGTGCCTTCCATGTGGTTAATGGCCCAGCGTCGAAACTCCGGGGAACGTGCCAAGTAATATCCAAACAAGCAATCGCTCACGCCATCCTTGCCAGAGAGGACGATGTACTCCGTAGAGCCATGGCCAACAGCTCCGTCGGGCAGACTTGACACAAACGCAATCTTGCCGTTCTCAAGACACGGCGTAATTCGTGCGATCAGCGTGTCGCCATTCTTGAAGTGAGTTCCTGAACCGGTGAATGCGCGATATTCGATAGGCTCCACGGCCCTGGTGTAGACAGGCAATGCTTTCATAGGGATGAAAGGAGCAACGCATCCTCGCATTATGCTGCGCGGTGGATTGACCTCAAAGACCTCACCTACTAGAGCGTCGTGCCACTCATCCATCAACCCGCTCCAGCGCCCGCTTGACCGGCTCCTGCAGCCGGTCGCTCTCTGCGAACGCTTGGTACAGCTCTTGCTTGAGCCGAGCGATCTTCTTCTCAATCGGCTCGTCGTCTTCTTCGACTGCCTCGCTGCCCACGTAGCGGCCGGGGGTGAGGACGAAGCGGTGCTCGGCAATCTGGCTGATCGTGGCCGATGCGCAGAAGCCAGGCTGGTCCTGATACTCCCCGGCGGCGGGCTCGCCTCGCCAGGCATGGTAGGTGGCGGCGATCCGCGCGATGTCGTCTTCAGATAGTTCCTTGTGGGTGCGGTCGACCATGGTGCCAAGCTGGCGGGCGTCGATGAATAGCAGCTCACCACGACGGTCGCGCCAGTTACCGCGGCCGGAGCCGTTCTGTTTGTTGCGGTTGAGGATCCAGAGGCAGACCGGGATCTGAGTTGTGTAGAAGAGCTGGCCAGGGAGTGCCACTATGCACTCGACGAGGTCGTCCTCAATCATCTTGCGGCGAATCTCACCCTCTCCAGAGGTCTGAGTTGAGAGAGACCCGTTGGCAAGGACGACACCGGCCACGCCACGGGGTGAAAGATGAGAGGCCATGTGCTGAAGCCAGGCGTAGTTGGCGTTGCCGGCAGGAGGCGGACCGTACTGCCAGCGCGGATCATCTCGGAGCTGCTGGCCACCCCAGTCGGAGATGTTGAAGGGCGGGTTGGCCAGGATATAGTCGGCTTTCAGATCGGGGTGGAGATCCTCGTGGAAAGTATCGGCCCAGCGCGGGCCGAGCTCGGCATCGATGCCGCGGATCGCGAGGTTCATCTTGGCCAGGCGCCACGTGGTGTCGTTGAGCTCCTGCCCATATACCGAGAGGTCAGTTCGCTTGCCGCCGTGGGCCTCGACGAAGCGCTCTGACTGGATGAACATCCCGCCGGAGCCACAGCATGGGTCATAGACCCGGCCGCGATAGGGCTCGATCATCTCCACCAAGGTCTTGACGACATGGCGAGGGGTGTAGAACTCGCCTCCGCCCTTGCCCTCCTTGGAGGCGAACTGCCCAAGGAAGTACTCGTAGACACGGCCAAGGAGATCCTTCTGGCGCTGTTCGGCCGCACCCAGACCAAGCCCGGAGATCAGGTCGACCAACTCTCCCAGCCGACGCACATCCAGGCTGGGGCGGGCGTAGTTCTTGGGCAGAACGCCCCGTAGTCTGGGGTTCTCGGCCTCTACCGCCTCCATTGCCTCATCGATCAGCTTTCCAATCTCGGGCTGCTTGGCCCGCTTCTGGAGGTAGCCCCAGCGGGCTTCGGGGAGTACCCAGAAGACCCCCTCTCCCGTGTACTCATCCCGGGACTCAAGGTGTTCTCGAGCCTCCTCGCCCGTGATTCCGTCGGCTGCCAGGTCGGCTTCCAGAGACTCCCGAAACTCGACAAATGCGTCGTCTATGTACTTGAGGAAGATCAGCCCGAGGACCACGTGCTTGTACTCGCTGGCGTCCATCGAGCCCCGCAGTTTGTCGGCTGCTTTCCATAGCGTGTCCTCGAAGCCGAGAGGTCCTCCGTTAGCCATTCAGTGACAAGGACTCCATTGAGTAGGTGGCCGCCTGATGTGCGCTTGCGTCCAGTGCCGGGAAGATACCGACGCTGCCCGCGACCAGGTCCTTCACGATGAATCTGCCCTGAGGCCAGCCAGGCGCCACCAGCCACGGTCACCGGTGGCGCGCTCGAAGCGTCGGTCGCGACTAAGTGCCCGGAATAGTGTGGCGTAAGCCCCCTCGGAGCGAAGAAGCTTCCCGGCACCCTGAAGATCCTCGACAAGTTCCACGAGCCGAGCCGAGCCGCCCCGCTGGCGCAGGCAAACCTCGGCAGCGTCGGCGATGGTGCCGGCCTGGATCGCCATGGTGTCTCCTGATGGGGCCCTGGCTGCGATCTGCCGCAACATCTGGAGATTAGCCTCCAGCGTCCGGATCTGAGCCGCCACCTGGCGCCTCTCCTCACGAGTCGCGCTGAGACTCTCGGCCAGGTGGTCATCACGGCGTCGGAGCTTGGCGAGCTGCCGCTCGATCACGCGAATGGGGTCTTCCGAGTTCGCCACCGGAGACATCGGGGGGAGTGTAGCCCCAAGTACGCTCGAGCTAGCTTGTAATGCCTAAGTGGGCATGGCATAATGTGCGGGAGAGACCAATCAGGAGGATACCTCGGTGAGGTTCGCGGCCCATCGGCGAAGGGGGGACGCTCCCCACGGGCTTGACTTCATCCCGGGCGCTCCCATGGTGCCAGTGGTCCTAACCGATGACGTCCGCCTGCCTGGCGAGACCCACAGGCTTGACGCCAACTGGGATGGGGAGGTGGCGGTTCTCGCCGGACTCGGGGGTACCGACGACCATGTCGTGCTCCTGCCGAGGGCAGTCCACCACTCAGACCACAGGCCGATGATCGGCATCCTGGCGGTGGTCGACGCAGTGCGTTCGGATGACCTCGGCCAGATCCGAGGAGCTCGGCTGTTCGGGGTGAGACGGGTCGAGATCGAGAGCCTGTCCTCGCGGAAGGCACTGCTCGTGGCCGAGGTTCGCGAGGTGGACGAGGGCGACGCCACGGACGCTGACTGGGGACGGCTGCTGAGGGTGGCCCGGCAGGCGGCCAGGAGGGAAGGTATATGGTCCCCACCCGGACTGCCTCCTGACCTGGATGACAAGTCCCCGGGGCAGCTCGCAGATGTCGTCGCGGTGCAGATCGGAGCGAACGACGAGGCGCGACTGGCGCTCCTGAGGGCGACAAGGTGGACAGATCGGCTGCCCGTGTTGGAGCAACTTGCCAAGCCGCGCCGGGTGAGGTTGCGTGCCCCACGAAGCCGACTGCCACGGAGCAATGCCGCCACGGACCAGCAGTTGCCGGCGGAAGTCAGGCGGGCATTGGAGAACTGCCTCGAAGAGCCCGGTGGCGCAACCGAGGCCCCAGGCCGGATGGCGGCTCGGGTGCTGCGAGAGCTGGTCTGGGAAGCGCCGCCAGCCCAGCCCGTGGACCTGGCCAAGGCGCGCCAGTTGCTGGACGACAGCCACGAGGGCCTTGCGGAGGCCAAACGAGCCATCCTGGACCGTCTGGTCCTCTTGGAGTGGCAGCGCCGGAGGGGCAAGCCGCCTACTGCTGAGCACGCACTGTGCCTGGCGGGACCGCCCGGGACGGGCAAGACCACTCTGGCAGCCAAGGTGGCGGAGGCGATGGGGCGGCGGCTGGAGCTGATCGCCCTCGGCGGCGTCGACGACGTCGCACTCGTGGGGGCCGATCGGACGTACCGGCAGTCGCGGCCGGGCGAGATCGTGCGGAGGCTGCGAACTGCCCAGGTCCACCCATCACAGGTCGTCTGGCTGCTGGATGAGATCGACAAGGCCTCCCGCTGGAGCGAGCACTCGGCGATCCCGGTGTTGCTGGCCCTCCTAGACCCATCCCAGAACTCGGCGTGGCAGGACCGCTTCCTCGATGGCGTGCGCCTGGATCTTTCCTCGTCCATGTTCATGGCAACCGCCAACGACGTGGACTCGATTCCCCACGCACTGCGCGACCGGCTCCGCTGCGTCGAGGTCCCCGGCTACTCACCCGCCGAGCAGATCGAGATCGGGTCCCAGAAGCTGCTGCCCAAGCTACTGCGGCGGCTGGACGCTGTCGGCGTGGTCGCGGTGACAGAGGCCGCGCTGGACTCGCTGGTCCTCGATCACCCGCGGACCGGCGGATGCCGGCAGCTGGAGCAGCGCTTGCAGGTGGTCCTGGCACGGGCGCTAGAAATCCACATGGACGGCGGAAGCATGGTGACCGTGGATGCGCAGGTGGCCAGAGAGTGGGTGCCAGTGCAACAAGAGACCACGTTGGGTTTCGCGCCATCGCTCAGCCACCAAGGCGTCGCGAGGGCGCACCGATGAACGCGATGAGTACCAGGCGCGCGGACCACGTTGTGGGTTCACGATCTTGTTGCAACACCAAAATCGGCTTAAATGCTTGGCCTTTTGTGCATCAGCAGGCCATTGCTGATGCTGACCTAACCAAAAAGTGCACCGCGTGTGTCATAATAGAAGTGCGATGGCGATTTTGTCAGTGTGTTCACGATTTGCGCGATCCCTCGCTGTGGGTGGTAATCGTCGCTTGTCCACAAACACATCTGGCATCGACATCGGTGGAACCGGCCACCAGACAGGAGGTAGTTGCCGGGCGTAACCAGCGGCCTCCCGACG
>JAKAVU010000032.1 GCA_021817185.1 bacterium | reverse complement strand
CTCCAGGGCCCCCTCGTCGATCAGCTGTGCCCGCCCGGTGACGGTGAGGCTCGAGTAGGGATTCTCGAAGTCCACGATCGAGATCGCGATGCGTGGATCCCGCAGGAGATTGCGGTGCTTCACCCGCCCCTTGGCGGTGTTGACCAGCACCGCCTCTCCGTCGGTGTCCACCCAAAGGGCGGTCACCTGGGGGCTGCCATCGGCGTTGACCGTGGCGACGTGCGCGAACTGGCGGTGACGCAGGAACTCGACCTGGGTCGGGGACAGCTTCCTCATGGGTCATAAGCTAATGGATCTTCGGCTCGGGTGCACGCAGCTGCGAACATGTCGCCATGTCCGCCGAGGTCCGGGTCGGGACCTGCAACTGGAGCGACCACCGCGACTTCTACCCGGCCGGGCTGGCCGCCCGCGACCGGCTGGCCTACTACGCCAGATTCTTCCCCCTGGTCGAGGTGGACAGCAGCTACTACGCGATCCCCCCGCCTGCGCGGACGGCCGCCTGGGCGGGCGCGGTGCCAGCTGACTTCCGGTTCAATTTCAAGGCTCACCGGGCACTGACCTACCATGAGCGCGAGCAGGGGGCCGCTCGAGAGCCAACCCCGGCTGAGGAGAGGGCCTTCGTGGCCTGCCTGGAGCCGGTCCGCGAGGCCGGCAAGCTGCGTGCGGTGCACTACCAGTTCCCGCCCTGGTTCACCGCCGGTCCCGAGAACATGAATCGGCTGGCCCGGCTGCGTGATCGCCATCCCGAGGATCCGGTGGTGGTGGAGTTCCGTCATCGCAGCTGGGCCGGCGAGGGGGTGGTGGAGGAGCTGCTGGAGCTCCTCCGGGAGGCCCAACTGTCCCTGTGCGTGGTGGACGAGCCCCAGCTCGGCACCGGGTCGTTCCCGGTGCTGGCCGAGGTCACCGATCCGCGCCTGACGGTGATACGTTTCCACGGCCGCAATCGGAACACCTGGTACCGCACCGGCCCCACCTCGGGGGACCGCTTCGACTACCTCTACTCCAAGGAGGAGCTGCGTGAGTGGCTCGGCCGCGTCGCTGAGCTCGCCGAGCAGGTGGAGGAGGTGCACCTGCTCTTCAACAACAATCGCGCCAACTACGCGGTCGTGAACGGGTTGCAGATGGCCGAGCTCTTGGGGCTGGCGTACCCTCCTCTGGCCTCGTCGCCCTCCCTCTTCGACCAGCTCCCCGGCCGGTCTTGAATCTCTCCCCCAGCCACCTCATCCAAACCTACGGCTACGTCGCCGTGGTGGTGGCGCCGCTGGTGGAGAGCACCGGAGTCCCGTTCCCAGGCGAGACCACCCTGATCCTGGCGGCGGTCTACTCCGCCGAGACCGGCAGGCTCAGCCTTCCTCTGGTGATCGGGCTGGCGGCGCTGGGAGCGATCATGGGAGACAACTTCGGCTATGGGGTGGGCAGGTCTCTGGGCCGAGGGGTCCTGGAGCGATGGGGGGGCCGGGTGGGGCTGGATCACCGGCGCCTGCTGCTGATCGACCGCTTCTTCAAGCGGCGCGGGGCGCTGGCCGTCTTCGTGGCCCGATTCATCTCCCTGCTGCGCACCTTCGGCGCCATCCTCGCAGGCGCCGGGGAGATGCCCTACCGCACCTACCTGATCTTCAATGCGCTGGGGGGGATGGCCTGGGCGACCGCCTACGGCCTCCTCGGATTCGAGCTGGGCCGTGCCTACCGGCACCTGAGCGGTGCCATCGGCACCGCGGCGGAGGTGCTGGCGGTCCTGGTGGCGGTCGCGGCGATCGCGTCCTTGGTCCTGTTTCGCAAGCGGATCGAGCACTGGGCGCTCGGCGAGCTCGACTGAGGCGGGAGTCGATTGGCCGCGCGTCGTGAGACCTGTCGACGCGGCAGCAGGAGCCAGGCCTGGGCCGGCCGCTCCCGTTCCCAGCCTCGGCGTGCGACGAGCGTCGCCAGCCCCGCGGCAACCGCCATGGCATCTGCGTTCCCAAGCCCTCGGGTTCTGGCAGGAGGCACGCTCGACCACCTGGTCGCGCAGCTCGGGTCGTGGCCGACTTGATCTCGGCGGCCCAGCCGCCCTTCTCCGTCCTTCGGGTCCCTTCCGTCCCCCGGCCACGCCCTACCCCAAGCTGGAGCCCACCACCACCTTGGACTGGGCTTTGGGCCGTCTCCTCCGCGACACCGCGGTGCGCCTGGGCGCCAGGGCCCAGCGCTCCAGATCGGCGGAGGCGAGCGCGGTCGAGAAGTAATGTCCCTGGAGCAGAGCCTCAGGGCAGAGTTCCCCCAGCATCTGCGCCTGCTGCTTCGTCTCCACCCCCTCCACGATCACCTCCAGCTTCAGCGCCCGGCCCAGGTCGACCACGCTCTGCACGACCGCGGCGGCGGTGGGGTCGTCGACCAGACCGCGCACGAACGACTGGTCCACCTTGATCGCGTCGACCGGCAGCAGCTGCAGCTGGGCCAGTGACGAGTGACCGGTACCGAAGTCGTCGATCGCCACCCGCACCCCCAGCTTGCGAAGGCTCATCAGCCGGGCGATCGCCTCGGCGGGATTGGTGGCGATGGTGCTCTCGGTCACCTCCAGGACCAGCTGGCTGGGCGAGATCCCCGCGCTCGCCAGGGCCACCTCCACGTCGGCGACCAAGGACTCCTCCTGCAGCTGGCGGGCCGACAGGTTGACCGCCATCGTCAGCGCATCCCCCTCGTGCAGGGCCAGGTTCCAGCGGTGGATCTGCCGACAAGCCTCGCTCAGGACCCACCTTCCCAGGGGGACGATCAACCCCGTCGCCTCCGCCACCGAGACGAAGGCATCGGGGAGGATCAGGCCCTCTTGGGGGTCGTCCCAACGCAGCAGTGCCTCCATTCCCACCAGGAGGCGTCCGCCGCCGGCCACGATCGGCTGATAGTGCAGGCGCAGCTCGTCACGTTCGAGCGCTCGGCGCAGTCCGCTCTCCACGTGCATCCGCTGCATCGCCCGCTCGTGCAAGAAGTCTTCGAAGAGGACGTTGCGTCCCTTGCCCTCCTCCTTGGCGGCATAGAGGGCGATGTCGGCGTTGCGGAGCAGCACATCCGGGTCCCCCGCCTCCTCGCAGGTCACGACCCCGATGCTGGCGGTCACCCGGACCTCCTCCCGGTTGGGCAGCTTCACGGGCGCCTGCAAGACCGCCCCGATACGCTCTGCGACCACCTGGGCCCGACTGGAATCTGGAAGCTCCTCCAGCAAGATGGCGAACTCGTCGCCGCCAAGGCGAGCGAAGGTGTCCCCTGGACGCAGGCACAGCTTGACCAGCCGGGTGACCTCCAGCAGCGCCTCGTCGCCCGCCGCGTGGCCGTAGCTGTCGTTGATGTTCTTGAAGTCGTCCAGGTCCAGGACCAGCAGCCCGAGGGGAAGGCGGCTGCGGCGCGCGTGCAGCGCGTGCTCTATGCGGTCACGCAGCAAGAGCCGGTTGGCCAGCCCGGTCAGAGGATCGTGAAGAGCCTGATGGCGCAGCTTCTCCTCCAGCGCCTTGCGCTCGGTGACATCGCGGGCCGTGAGCACGATCGCGCGCACGTCCGGGTCCTGGGTGAGATTGGTCGCCTGCACCTCCAGCAGCCGCCAATCACCGCCCGCGCGTCGGATCCTCAGGTCCGGCATGGGGCCGGTGTCGGTGTGCAGCGCCACCTCCTGGACTGCGGATCGGAAGCGTCGCAGGTCCTGCGGGTGGATGGTGTCGCTCTCGCCGTCCAGGGCGAGGGACCGCAGGGGCCGCCCCAGGAAGGCCTCCACCGAGGGGCTCACGTAACTTATCTGGCCCCCCTCTCCCACCGCGATCACCAGGTCGGTGGAGTTCTGCACCAGGCCGCGGAAGCGCGCCTCGCTCTGGCTTATGCTCTGGCTCAGCTCGCAGCGTGCCAGTGCCATCCAGGCCTGCGTCACCAGGATCCGGTAGGCCTCGGCCAGGTCGGTCTCCAGGGGCGCGGCGCTGGCCACCACCAGCGAGCCGCGCCCCTCTCCCGAGGGGCTGAAGGGGACCACCATCAGGTGGTCGTTGGCGGGGGAGAAGCGCAGCAGCGTACGAAGCTGCGGGAATGACGACCGCTGTCCATCCGGGGCGGCATTGCCCAGCAGCACCTTGAGGACGGGGTCCGGGATCGACGACGGCTCGAGGGGCAGCTCCGGCGGCGGCTGTTCCCCGGGTGCGGCCGGGAGACACACGGTCAGGCGCGACCCCGACAGGCGCGCCACCGCCACCTGCAGGGAGCCGCCCCCACCCGCCAACTCCTGGGCGGCGCGCACCATCGTGCGCACGATCGCGTCGGGAGTCGGGCAGGCCGAAAGGCGCAAGCCGGCCCCTCCCAGTTGCTGGGCGCGGCCCAGCACGGCCAGGTGGCGATCGACCGCCGCCCGGAGGAGCTGACCCACCGCGACCGCCAGGACCAGGCCGGCTTCCCCGAGCACGATCGGCAACGCCAGCGGGGCGCCCCGTGATTCCAGGTGGGCGACCAAGACGGCGGAAAGATAGGGCAGGGAGTACCCGACCACCACCAGGGCGGCACTCCGGCGGGTCGCGTAGAGCGACCGCATGGTCGCGCCGGTCCCCAGCATCCCGAGGGCGTAGATGGGATCTCCCAGGCCCTGGACGACCAGGAAGAGGGCCGCCAGGCTGAGCAGCTCCATGACCGGGTGGAAGTGGCCCAGCCGGTAGGCCGCCACCCAGGCGACGCCGAGCCAGGCTCCACCGCCGGCGCTCAGCAGCAAGCGGTAGGGTTCCGGCTGCGGCAGCAGGGCCGCCACCAGCAGGGCGACCGTCAACGCCAGCAGCGACATCCCCAGGAAGGTCCAGCGCACCAGGGGAAGCAGGTCTGCGGGGGGCGACAGCGCCAGGTCGCCGCGGGCGGAGCTGGGCGCGCCGGGGATGCCTGGCTTGATGGACGCGTCTCCAAATCTGGGCTGTGAAGGACCGAGGTGCGAACCTCCGCCGGCAATCGTGCGCCAGCTTCCGCCAATCTCAGATCGCAGCCGTGCGACGGCGGGTGAACAAGTCGTCACCGCCGGGGCGCCGGTCAGGCTGCTGTGGGCCCGCCCCGGCGCACCAGGCCGCCCACCATCTGGGCAGCGGTGCGGCGCTTCGACATCTGGAAGAGGTCCGCCGATCGCCTGACGGCGAGGAGCTCGTCCTGGGTGAGCTGGATCTCAGCGGCCGCCACATTGGACTCCAGCTGGGCGATCGACTTCGCCCCCGGGATCACCAGCACTCGCGGCTGGGCGATGAGGTAGGCGAGCGCCACCTGCGCAGGGGTGGCACCGTGGCCAGCCGCCACCTCCCGCAGCGTCTCCAGCACCGGCTCAGCCGCCGCCAACCCCTCATCGGTGAACAAAGGGTTGGTCCGTCGCGTACCCCCGGGCACCTGGCCGCTGCGATATCGCCCGCTCAGAGCTCCCTGCGCCAGCGGGCTGTAGGCGATGATGAGGTGGCTGGTCCGCTGGGCGAAGTCGACCAGTCCCCGCTCCGGCTTGCGCTGGAGGAGGTTGTAGCGCACCTGGTTGGAGATGATCGGAGCGCCCAGCAGACGCTCGGCGCGCCGCCATCGCGACAGGGAGAAGTTGCTCACCCCCACGTGGCGGCTCAGGCCCTCGCGAAGGACCCCACGGAGTCCGGCCATCTGCGCCCTCAGGGGTATCACCGGGTTGGGGAAGTGCAGCTGGTAGAGGTCCAGCGAAGGGCGGTCCAGCCGCTCCAGGCTGCGCCGGCAGTGGGACAGCATCACGCTCGGCACCGGCAAGAGAGGCAGGAACTTGGAGGCCACGAACAGCGGCCGGTCCCAGTCCCGGATGGCGGTTCCCACCAGGCTCTCGCTGGCGCCGGAGCCGTAGAGCTCGGCCGTGTCCAGCACCGTCACGCCCAGTTCGAGAGCCCTGCGGATGATGGCCATGGAATCCTTGGGCCCGAACTCCCGGCCGTATCCCCAGCCAGGCTCGCCGAACTGCCAGCAGCCAAGGCCCACCACCGACAGCTTCGCGTCGTCCAGCTCCAGATACCTCATGGCTCGAGTATGGGCTGCCCCGGGCCTGAGCGCACCCTGGAGGTGCTGGCCACCCGGACCCGCGCCGGTCGCGGCCCTAGTTCGAACACCCGCTCGCGCCGCGGAGAGCGCAACTCGCAGCCAGGGTCGTTGGATGGGTGGACCGGATAATGGGGCGGGGACTTAGCGCGCGTCTTCTTTACGCAGCTGCCACTCGGCTCTGGAGAAACTCTATGGACTACGTTCATCTCGGCCGCTCCGGCCTGCGCGTCAGCCGGCTCTGCCTGGGCACCATGAACTTCGGCCAAAGGACGACCGAGGAGGACGCCCACCAGATCATGGACCACGCTCTGGAGCTCGGGATCAACTTCTTCGACACGGCCAACGCCTACGGCCGCGCGGTCCGCTGGGGTCTCACCGAGGAGATCCTGGGCAGCTGGTTTGCCAAGGGGGGAGGCCGGCGGGAGAAGGTGGTGATCGCGACCAAGCTCTACGCGAGCAAGTCGGACTGGCCCAACGACGGCCTGCTCTCCGCCCGCCACATCCGGGCGGCCTGTGATGCCTCGTTGCAGCGGATGCGGACCGACCACATCGACCTCTACCAGATGCATCACATCGACCGCGGCACCCCCTGGGACGAGATCTGGGAGGCGTTCGAGGTGCTCCGGCAGCAGGGCAAGATAATCTACGCGGGGTCTTCCAACTTCGCCGGATGGCACATAGCGCGCGCCCAGGAGCAGGCGCGGGCGCGCCACTATCTGGGGCTGGTCAGCGAACAGTCGCTCTACAACCTGCTCGCCCGGCAAATCGAGTTGGAGGTGTTGCCGGCGTGCCGCGAGTACGGCGTGGGGGTGATCCCCTGGAGCCCGCTCGCCTCCGGCATTCTCGGAGGCGCCCTGGAGGGGCAGCAGGGGGGGCGGCGCGCCGATCCCCACAATGTCGAGAGGGTTGAGCAGCACCGCTCTCAGCTCGAGGCTTATGAGAACCTCTGCCGCCAGCTGGGCGAGCAACCGGCCGACGTGGCGCTGGCCTGGCTCCTGCACCAGCCGGGGGTGACCGCCCCGATCATCGGGCCACGCACGATCGACCAGTTCAGGGGGGCGCTGCGAGCTCTGGAGATCCAGCTTTCTGATGAGGTGCGGGGCCAGCTGGACCTCATCTTCCCGGGACCCGGGGGCGAGGCTCCCGAGGCGTACGCCTGGTGATCGGCGCCTGACCTCGGAGGCCGACCGGGCCTAATGGGCCGCGGCGTTAGTTCGTGACCTGCTTACTGTTCAAGCCGCATGGTTGGCGGCGGAACGTCGGGAGAGGCGATTGAGTGTGTCCTGCCAGCTTCCGGCCGGCTACCGCAGCGGCGGCCTGGGTCCGCGCGCAGCGGTCGCTCACTCCAACTCCCCATAGAGTGCCCCCCCTGCGCCCAGGACCGCGAGCACCACTCCGGCGAGCGCTGAGAGCGCTCCGCCCAGCTCCAGAGCGTGGCGCGGCCCCAGCGGCTGCAGCATGATGCCCCCGGCGACGGTCCCGCCGATGGCGGCGGTTCTCCCAAAGGCGAGGTAGGCGGCGAAGGCGCGGCCCTGACCTGCTGAGCCAGCTCTCCGCTGGAGCAGCAGGCGAACGGCCGCCGCCTCCAGGCCGTTGCCGAAGCCGCCCGCGGCATAGGCGACTGTCGCGGCGACGATCTCCGGGCTGAGCCCGGCCAGGGCGAGGCCAGACCCGGCCAGGAGGGCTCCGGCCCCGATCAGCTGCCAGTGCGCCCATCCGCTCAGTCGCCCGGACACCAGAGTTCCGCCGACCATGCCGGCGCCCCAAGCGGCGACCAGCGCCCCGTAGCCCAGCGAGCCGGCGGCCAGCACGTGGGTGGCGAGGAAGACATCCACCACCACCCCCAGGTTGACGGCCACGATCACCAGGGCGACCGGAGCCAGGATGAAGCGGATGGACCGGTCCCTGACCAGAAGCGCGAAGCCGCTCCAACTTGCCGCGCGGCCCGAGGTGGTTGCGTCGGGCGGCCGCCTCGACTTGAGCCCTCCCAGGGCAACCGAACTCGCGGCGGTCACCAGAGCTGCGCCGAGAAGGGGAAGCCGGGTCTGCCACACGGCTGCGAGCGCGGCTCCCAGCAGGGGACCCAGGGTGGCGCCCGCCCAGGTGGCGGCCTGCACCAGGGAGAGCGGGTTGGAGCGCCGGGACTGCGAGGCCGGTGTCGGGATTGCGTCCAAGACCGCATAGACGCCGGAGGCACCCACGGAAGCGGTCACGCCCAGGACACAGCTGAGACCGAGCACCCAGCCCACGCTGGGAGCGATCGCCAGCAGGGCGTCCAGCATGGCCTCCAGCCCCGTGACCGCACGGAGGACGAGGACAGTCTCCACCCGGTCTATGACCAATCCCGCCCAGGGTGAGAGGGCGATCGCTGGCACCGTTACGGTCAGCCACAGGCCGGCCACGACCCAGCCCGAGCCGGTGGCGTAGGTGAGGCGCAAGATCAGGTTCACCTCGGCAACCGTGCCCGCCGCCGAGATGGCGAAGGCGACCATGTAGAGACGGCGAAGATCTTGACGGGCGCGCGGCGCCCCGAACGCGCTTCCTTGCATGACGAAAGCTCCCAGCTGCTGTCGGCGGTCGCGGCCGCGCATCAAAGGCAGCTCGATTCGGCGGCTCCAAGGCCACTTGATCCGCCCAACGCGGAACCGAATCGAGGTCGGAGCTGTCTCTACAAGGGAGACCGACTATAAGCGATCTGAGGATCGAGCAGCTCTACCGGGGGCGCTTCAAGCTTCGGCGCTGGAGTGTCGCCTCGGTGGCGTCGGCGGCTAGCCTCACCAGTTCTTCGGGGACGGGCGCGGGCCGGCCATCGCGGAGGCGCACCCAAACCCACTCGGTGAAGATCTCGGCCAGCAGTCTCGAATCGGCTGCCCGGGCGATGGTGGTGCGCCGCTGGCCGCGGGAGCCACGGACCGCCTCGACGCGTACGGTCAGCCGCAGCTCGTCGCCGTATTTGGCGGGCAGGTGGTAGTCGACCTCGTGGCGGCGGATCACCCAGGTGCCGCCGTGGGCGCTGGCCCAGGCGGTCCCGAACCCGCTGCGCTCAGCGTGCCGGGCCGCCATCTCCTCCGCCCAGTTGAGGTACACGGCGTTGTTCACGTGGCCGTAACTGTCCACCTCATACTGGCGGACCGGCCACCGGTCCGTGTAAACCAAGGGGTCGACGGCCACCTCCCCATTATCTCGGTCGCTCCTCTTCGTGGCGCCGGCGCGACCCGCCTTGCGGTTGCGCGGCGGTGGAGGCGGCACCGTGAGACAATCGATGCCCAGCGCGATGAGGCCCGCGTATGCCGCCGTGACCGGCTAATAGCTTCTACTGATCTCAGTTTGGAGGCGCAGTTCGGAGGCCGGCATGCTTGAAGAGGTCCGGACCATCTCAGCAGCCACACCCGGTGGTGGGCGGTGCTGAGGACGGAGACGGCGGAGGGGGATGGCGAAGTGGCCGGTGTGGCTCGTCTGGACGACCGCGGCCAGCCGGTCCTGAGCCTGCTTCAGGACCTGTCGGGGGCGGCCGACCCCGGCCATTTGGAGTCCGACGCCGACACCCTTGGCGACCTTGGTCTGAGCCAGCTTGTCGACGGGCTGACCAAGGGCCGGGAGGCCTGGGAGCTGGCCCCCCTCTTCCTGACCCGTGTCACCAGCGTGACCACCGTGCGCTACCGGCAGGCCATCTTTCGGGATCTGGATGATGAGCGGACCTCGGATGTGGTGGTCGGGTTCTGCCACTCCATGCGCAGGTACCGGGAGGTGCTCGGCCGGATCGGCGAGCGGCGTCACCCCCCACAGCAGGGGGCCTGGTTCCTCGAGGCGGCGGAAATCTACTGCCGCTCCCTGCGCGAACTGTCCGGCCAGCTCGAGACCTTGGAGCTTGAGTCGGCCGGACTGCGCCGGTGGCGAGACTTCGTGGGCGCGCTGACTACCTCCCCAGAGTTCTCAGGCCTCGCCCGGGACGCAGCCGCGGTCCGGGAGCAGCTTGACCAGGTCCGGTACCTGGTGGAGGTGGTGGGGGCGCGGGTCACGGTTCGCAGGTACCTGGGCGAGGCGGACTACGGGGAGGAGCTGCGGACGATGTTCGCCCGCTTCCAGCAGGGAGAGGCTCGCAGGCATCTGTTTCAGCTCCGGGTCCCCCATGGGCTGAGCCTCGTCGAAGAACGGATCCTGGAGCTGGTGGCACGCCTCTTCCCAGAACCGTTCGCAGAGCTGCAGCGGTTCTGGAGCGGCCACCGAGGCTTCGCGGACCCCACCGTCCTGGCGGTCGAGCGCGAGCTGCAGTTCTATCTCTCGTACCGAGAGTTCATCGAACCGCTGCGAAGGGCCGGACTCGAATTCTGTTATCCCGAAGTGGAAGTCGACCCCGGTTCGGAGAGGGTGTCGGGGGGCTTCGATCTGGGGTTGGCGGCCCGGCTCGCTCAGCAGGGGCAGCAGGTGGTCCCCAACGACTTTGAGCTTGCGGGTGAGGAGCGTCTTCTGGTGGTGTCCGGGCCCAACCAGGGCGGCAAGACCACTCTCGCGCGCACCTTCGGCCAGGTTCACCACCTGGCCGGTCTGGGCTGTCCGGTGCCCGGTCGTGAGGCCCACCTGCTGCTCTGTGACAAGCTGCTCACCCACTTCGAACGACAGGAGAGGCTGGAGGATCTGCGCGGGCGCCTGGAGGACGACCTGGCCAGGGTGGAGCAGATCCTGGCGCGGGCGAGCGCGCGGTCGGTCGTCATCCTCAACGAGACCTTTGGCTCGGCGAGCCTGGAGGACGGGCGCCGGTTGGCGCGGGCCCTGGTCGAGCGCCTGATCGCTCGAGGGGTTCGGGGGGTGTACGTGACCTTCATCGAGGAGCTCGCCTCTCTCAACCAGGCGACCGTCAGCATGGTGAGCCAGGTGGATCCTCGCGACCCGGCCCAGAGGACGTTCCGGGTGGTGCGCCAGCGGGCTGACGGGCTGGCCTACGCGATGGCGCTGGCTGAGCGCCACGGATTGACGTACGCGCAGTTGAAGCGGTCACAGCGGTGCTGAAGGCCCATCTGCTCTACCCGGACCGAGGGCTGGATCCCGCCGCGGAGCCTCCCGCCGGGTCGCCCGAGCTGGAGGGCGATCTGGGTCTGGACGGCATCTGGAAGGCCATGGCGCAGGGGGACCCCTTCCTGCTGGATGTGGCTCGGCGGGTCACCTTGCACAGCCTGACCAGCGAGGGGTTGATCCGCCACCGGCAAGGCGTGCTGCGCGACTGCTTGGCGGACGAGAAGAGCTTTGAAGAGCTCTACTCCCTGGCGGTGACGGCGATCGAAGGCGACCGGCGCATCTGGGGACTGGCCAGCCGACGACCGGCCCACGCGCTCCGGCGGGCCACCCAGTCCCTGGATCTGCTGCTGCCGCTGCTTCGCCGCCTGCGCCTGGTGGTCGAGGACGGCATGGCCGCGCTCCCCTCATCCGGCGTAAGGGCGCTGGTGTCGGCCGTGCGCAGCGATCTGGACGACGCCTATCTGGCCGGACTCGACTCATGCCTTCAGGGGCTGCACCGGCTCAGCGAGGCCCAGTCGATCAGCGCGCGGCTGGGGCCCGGGAACCAGGGCAGCGAGCTGGTGCTGCGGATGCCCTCCGCCACCCGGCCGGGCTGGGCGGAGCGTCTGGGCCTGGGCGAGCGTTCCCAGTACTCGTTCCAGATAGCGCCGCGCGACGATGCCGGGCTGCAGGCTCTGGCTGATCTGGTGGACCGCGGGATCAACTCCGGAGTCGAGGCCGTGGCCCAGGCCGCGGACCACGTGCTCGACTTCTTCTCCACCCTCCGCTTCGAGGTGGGCTTCTACCTCAGCTGCCGCAACCTGCACCACGCCCTCCGCCGGGCCGGCACCTCGCTCTGCTGGCCGGAACCGCTCCCGCCGGAGGAGCCTGGCCTCCGCTTTCGCGCGCTGGTGGACGCGGGCCTGGCCCTGAGAGCTCCCTCTCCCGTGGTCGGCAACGATCTGGACGCCGCCGGATGTCGTCTGCTGGTTGTGACCGGGGCCAACTCCGGCGGGAAATCGACCTTCCTGCGGAGCCTGGGTCTGGCCCAGCTGATGCTGCAGGCGGGAATGTTCGTGGCTGCCGAATCGTTCACCGCACCGGTGACCACCTCCCTGCAGACCCACTTCGTCCGCGGCGAGGAGGCTGAGCGGGACACCGGCCGCCTGGACGCCGATCTGGCCAGGCTGGCCGAGACCGTGAGCAGGCTGAACCAGGGAGCCATGCTCCTCTTGAATGAGCCCTTGAGCGGTACCAACGAGCGTGAGGGGTCAGAAATCGCCAAGCAGGTGATCTCCGCACTGACCGAGGAGGGGGTGACGGTAGTCCTGGTGACCCACTTCTTCACCCTCGCGACCGCCCTCCGGGGAACCCCGTCTGCTCCCGTGCTCCACCTGATCGCGGAGCGGCTGGCCGATGGTCGGCGCACGTACCGCATCCGAGAAGGCGACCCGCAGCCGAGTGCATTTGGTTCGGATCTGCTGGCGAGGTTTGAGATGGCAGGGCGAGCGGAGCGCCAGCGTTAGGGACCGCCGCTCGCCCGCCGGGAGATGGTCTCAAAGAACAAAAGAAGAGATGTCAGCTCGCCGCCCGATCATGTCCCCGGACCCGCATCGAGGGACCAGCCTGGTCGTCCGGGGAGTCCCGGTCGGCCGGTTGGGTCCTCTGCTGTGGGCGAAAGCTGCCGGTTGGGTAGGTCGGGCCGGGGATCCCTCGTTCATGGCCGGGACGGACTGGTTGGGGCCAAGCCGGCAGCGGCCACATGGCGGAGAAGGTGGCTCTCGCAGGCCGCCGCCCTCACGTTCCCGGCCGTGTCGGCTTCAGCCC
The DNA here is from genome assembly GCA_021817185.1 of bacterium. The sequence goes on along the minus strand of JAKAVU010000032.1, from coordinate 1,253 downwards.
GCGGGTGTCTCGAATGCAAACGGCTGGGTCAGACTGATGTGGTTGCCCGAGTCGTCGCGCAGCGTGGCTTCGATGCCATACGGCCGTTCGGCTGGCTCGGACAGGAACGTCACGCCCTTGGCGCGGAGCTCGGTGTAGGTGCGACGGCAGTCGTCGGTGACCATCACCCCCACGCCCATAGCACCGCTGGCCACGAGGTCGCGCAGCTGGGCCGCCGCCTCGGGAGAGCGACCCATGTCACAGGCGGAGAGGATGAGCTGTAGGTCGGGCTGCTCCTTGGCGCCGACCGTGAGCCAACGGAACCCGGCACCGGCGCCCTCGAACTGCTCCCCCATGGTGACGTCGAAGCGCACTTCGAAGCCGAGCTTCTCGGTGTAGAACGCCTTGGCCGAATCCTGATCGAGCACGTAGACGGTGGCGTGCGAGACAAATCTGATCACGGTGGTCATGCTCCTGCGTGCGGCGGTGATGTTCCGCCCCATCGTAGGCTGGCCCTGGCGTATCAAGCTTCTTCCGGATTGCGCTTTTCAGGCCCGACCACCGCCGGGCGCGGACGGCTCCAATCCATGAGGAAGCAGCCCGGGACAGGCGGCGGTCCGCCGCCGGTGGCCGAGGCCCGCTGGAAGGTGCTGGGCGACATGCCGACGAGCTCGGAGAACCGGCTACTGAAGGAGCCCACGCTCGAGTAGCCGACGAGCATGCAGACCTCGGTTACCGTCAGGTTGGAGGTGCGCAACAGGTCCTTCGCCCGCTCGACGCGGCGGCGAGTGAGGAAGCGGACCGGCGTCTCGCCGTAGACGGCCTTGAAAGCCCGCGAGAAGTGGAACTTGGACACGCCCGCCGCGGCCGCCGTCCGATCGAGGTCGATCGGTTCGGCATAGTCCAGGTCGATGAGATCCCGCGCCGAGCGGAGGGACTGGAGGCGCTCGGCGCGGCTCACCTCCAGCACCGCACGGCAGTCGCCGCCCGCCGAGGCGAGCTCACATCGCCGTCTCGTCGACCCAGCCGCCTTTGCCGGCGGACGCTCTGCCGCGCGATCACCCGAACCTGCTCCCGCCTGTCACATTCGCCACTCTCCCCCCCGATCGCTCAATCGCTCGCGTCCGGCCCGTGGCTCAGTCCTTGGCCAGCAGATGCCAAGCCCGCTCTCTGGGTCGGCTGTGGATTCTATCGGTGAACGGCGCAGGTGGACGAGCTGCGCACCGCCTGCGACCCGAGGACTCCTGGAGGTGCCACGACTGGAGCGGCAGGAG
>JAKAVU010000031.1 GCA_021817185.1 bacterium | reverse complement strand
CGGCCGCCCTGGCGCCGCCCAGCCAGCGCATCGTGCTGGTCGACGACCAGGTCCTGGCCCTGGAGCTGGTGTCATCCGCACTGAAGCGCCTGGTGCCTGGGCGTCTCGGAGTGGATCTCGCGCGCCGTGACGCCCTCCGGCGCGGTGAGGAGCTGGTCGACCGCCATTGCGGCCGGGTACGCCACGACGTCACAGAGAGGCTGAGAGCTCGGGAGGCGACCTGGCGGGATGAGCTCCGGCAGGGCCTGGAGAGCCTTGAGAGGAGTGTTCAGCGAGCCACCGAGATAGCGGCCAGGGCTCAGTCCGAGGGGGTCTCCGTGGTGGCGTCCCAGCTGCACGACCTGGACCAGCGGAGTCAGCGCCTCGAAGCGCTCCTGGCCGGACTCGGAAGCGAAGAAGAGAAACCGGACTGAAGCGATCCGGCGCGGGTCCGGGGCTTTCACCTTGCACGGGCCGCGGCTTGCTGGGCGCCCAGCACTCAGGGGACGTCACCGGTGGCCATTCCCCAGCCTGGTGCCATCTGCGCCGAGCCTTCCCCATCTGCCCCGGCCGATCTTCCTGGGTGGGTCCCGCACCAGGTGCTGCCGGTTCTTCAGCCCCTGCGGCCTGGCCGCCAGCCGCCGGGGCTTCTTCGCAGGGGCGACCCCGGCCCTGAACGACCTCGTGGGCCACGCCGGTCGCCGGTTCGATGGCGCCGCCGCAGCGCCCCTCGCTCGCTTCGCCCAAAGGAGCCGCAAGCCCTGTCAGCCTTGCCGCCGATGGAGCCGGTGAGCGCACCTAGTCCCCGATCTGGAGGCGGGCGGAGACCGGAGTCGCGACCCGCCACAGCAGTCGACCAGGCCCGGGAACAAAGTGAGGAGACCGGCGGTTCAGGGGCCCCTATGGCGATTGCCGGTCGCGACAGCCAGCCCGAGGGCTCCGTCTCAGCGCTTGGTGGCGATCACCTTCCCTGGGCAGGCGATTGCCAGGGCTGGGTCACTCTCATCGCCTCCCTCCAAGCTCGCTTCGGCGGTTGGCCTCGGCACTTTCGGAACCGCTGCCATTCTGTCCGCCCGCTGCGGAAGTGGAGACAGCGACTGGCGTCGCCTCGGTCCGGCCGTCGCACTCCGCCCAAGGGCCGTGCCGAGGGTTGGGCTGGTCGCGGCAACGACCATCGCCGGTGAGTGTCACGGCCACGGTACCTCCGCCCACGGCGGCGCCCAATGGGTCGTCGGCAACGTGGAACTGCAGTCAGCCCAGCCCCAACACCATCGCCCCGATGGCGGCGGCCAGGATCAGGGCAGCCCCCGCGGCGGCCAGTGGCCCGCCCATGTTCGACCGGCGCCGTTCCACCCGGAGGCGGAGCAGGAACTGGCGGCACAGGGTGTAGGTGGCGAGCGAAGCGACGAACAAGGCGCCCGCCACGGCCGGTCTGTAGTGGAGCACCAGGAGCAGTACCGCGACGCCAATGATGAGGGAGGTGGCTGACTCCAGTAGCTGGGCGGGGAGGCGGCGGGCTCCGATCCGGCGATCCGAAGACCACACGCCCCAGCGCGATCCGGTGGGTCGTCCAGCGCAACAACCAGTGAAGAAGCATCCCAGCTTGCCCACCGCAAGGCCGATGAACAGCCCGGGGGCGGTGGCATCCAGAACGCGTCCGACGGGGAGGTGGAGCGCGACCATGGCCACTGCCGCCGTCAGGGCGGCGCCGGCGAGAAACCCCTGGATGCACCACCCTTCGGAGACCGATGGTCGCCCTCTCCTCCAATCCAGCGCCAGGTACCAGAGTTTCGCTCCCACCAGGCCCATCACCACAGACCCGAGTGAGACTGTCACCACGTCAGCGACGGCCAGATGCTCGATGGCGAGCACTCGGGCCTGCACCAGCAGTGCGACCACGATCCCGAGCGTGACCAGCGCGGTGTAGCTGCCCGGGATTACAGCCGGCACCTTGTCGAAGCCAACCAGGGGAGCCCAGCGCGTCTTGATCGGGCCGCTGGAGGCCGTAAAGAGCGCCCATCGCCGCCACGACCAGGCGGCCGGTCTCAGGACCTGAGAGCCGTGCTGGCCGGGTCCCCGCGCGGACCGTCTGCTTCTGGCCGGGGAAGCGGGTGGCACCAACTCAGCGGTGACGACCCACTCGCCAGGGCTCAGCCCGTGGATATGGGCAGTGACGGAGACGGGCCCGCCCCGGGGCACCACCTCATCGATGACCTCCTCTTGCACGAAGCGATCCCGGAGACTCGTCGGTCCGGTGACACCGACACGATGGCCAGCAAACCGGACCGTTGCCGAACTGGAGTGGTGACCAGACCGAGGATCGAACCAGAAAGTAGCAGTCAGGGCTTGGGGGCGCTGGTCGCCCTCGTCGAACCGGGCAGGCACATCGGACCGGCACCGCGGCGAACCGATCTCGGACACGGCCGTTCGATCTGCGCGCCGGGCGCCGGATGTTGCCATGAAGGTGGCGACTCGAGGCCGGGATCAGCCGGTGACGGTCAGAGTCCCGACCATGCCCCCGGCGGCGTGACCTGGGACCGGGCATAAGTATTGGTAGGTCCCGGGTGCGCCAGCTGTGAAGTGCATGGTCGTGGCATGCAGGCCCGCCGAGGTGGCGTCCCCCAAAACCCACACTGCCGCCCCTGGGAAGGCTGGCGCTGCGGCCATCATCGGCATCCATGACGAGGCCGCTCCCTCAGCGGCGATGACCAGACCGTGAGCCATGTCGGTGTCCCTGTTGACGACCTCGATGCTGACCTGCGCCCCGGCCGGCACCACGATGGTGGGGTTGACCATGCCAGCGATCTCGAAGGAATACATGGGCGCCGCGGGCCCGCTAGCGACTGCGGCCAGAACCACGCTTCCCCCGTGAAAGGTGATGCGCCGCTGGGCGCGGTTCACGACGGCAGCCGCCGGAGTCCGATCGCTCAGGTGGTCAGCCGCCGCCAGGCTGACCCGCGGTCCAGGGGCGGTGGCGAGCACGGTCCCCATCACCCTGCCGGGGTTGGCACCGCCTCCCATCATCGATCGCGGGAGCGTACCTCCGCTCATCCAGCCTGGAGCTAGGGCACCGCCCAGAGCTGAGGGGTAGGCGCTGGTCACTCCTGGGCCAGCTGGTCTGGTCACCGCCAAGGTGAGGCCCACACCCAGGCCGACGGTCAGGGCAGCGGCCGCCAATGTGCCCACGAGCAGGCGGTTCACGACGGGCTTCCAGTGGTTGGCGCGCCCATGGCAGCGCGGGCCGTGACCGCGGCGACGTCGCCGGCCGACGTCGGCCCGAGGGGGCGGGGCCGGCCAACCTCAGCCAGTCGCCACCACCACGAGACCCGCCGTTCCAGCCAGTAGTCGAGGCTGTAGCGCGCCGGGCCGGCATAGGCGACAAGCGCGAGCAGGCCCATGAAGACTAGCGCGTAGATGATCGCGGTGCCGATGTCGGTCGACCCCGACGCATACGGTCCCCCGAACCGCTCCGCGGTGGCCCAGACGATGACGCTGAACACGGCTGCGGAGATGTAGGTGAGCTTGCGTGCGAAGCCGAGCAGGAGGGCCGCGGCGATCAGGGTCTCGATCGTGGCCGACAGGTAGATGAAGAGGTCAGCTCTGGGGTGCTGCAGGGTGATCCAGAAGTTGAACCACGGACGAAGCCAGCTCGGCTGTCCCTGGGCCTCGGACATGAGCAAACTCATATAGCCCGAGCGGAAGCCCGGCAGCCACTTGAGGGCGGCGTCGATCGCCCAGATCAGTCCGAAGGCGATCCGCAAAGCATCCTTGGGCCATGCCGGCAGTGGCCTGGCGGGCATCTGGCTGGGCGTCGGTGCCATCTCTTCACTCCTCTAGGCGGCGAGCCCCGTGGCTCAGACTCAACACCCCAAGGTTGGCGAGGACGGATGTCCGACAACACGGTGGAATCTACCCCCGGGGGGTAGGTGAAAGCACCCTAACCCCCTATGGGTATCTGGGCACACCATGGGATGCAGAGATCCGGACGGCCCGGATCCGACCCAAAGGAGGTGGCGCCCATGATGTTCTGGTACAGCGGAGGCTGGGCTTTCTGGCAGGTCGCCCTGATGGTGGTTGGCATGATCGCCTTCTGGGCCCTGGCGATCTGGGCGGTGTACGCCCTGATTGTCTCAAGCACCGGCTCGGCCGGCCCCCGGCAGTCGGGCGGTGGACCGCGCCAGATCCTGGAAGAGCGGCTCGCTCGCGGCGAGATCGACGCGGAGGAGTACGGCCGACTGCGGGAAGTGCTGGCCACCGGAGCGCCGGGCAGTGCCGGGAGCCAGCCATGACGACGGTCCCTGACGAACACGCGGGATGCGCGCACGGCTTGGTGCCGATGCCTCGCGCGGCGGTGCGACGCCCAGTCCGCGGCTACGCCACCGGCAAGGAAGACTACCTCGCTCGGCTGCACAAGATCGAGGGCCAGGTTCGGGGACTGCACAAGATGATCGAGGCGGACACTTGGTGCCCCGACGTGGTGACCCAGGTCGCGGCGGCCACCCGAGCACTCCAGGAGGTGGCGGTCGGTCTCCTGAACGACCACCTCCAGCACTGCGTCCTGGCGGCCGCGCGCAGCTCCCACGCGGATGGCCAAACGGCCCTGACGGAGGTTGCCGGGACGATTCGTCAGGTGATGCGGCTGTGACCGCGGCCGCGAACGGGGGCCGCCCCGACCGGACGCACTCCCGGCCTGTCACGCCAGCTAAGGGCAGCAGACCCCGGGGTCAGCTGATGAGCTTGGCGGCGGACCGGCACCCCATCGCTCCCCGCGCTGACCATGCAGCTCCCCACTCGCCGGTGGCGCCATCACGCCACTGGCGTCGGCCGAGCATCAACCTCGCGCCGGCCGAGCGAGCGGGGCGAGCCGTGCTGGGCTTTGCCACGGTCGTCACAGCGGTGGTGCTGCTGACCTCGGCGGCGGCGACCCTGGCGATGGTGCTCGAGGTGTTGCTCCTCGGCGCCGGCCTTGACCTGGTCGCGACCGGCGCCCTGGGCCACTGCCCGCTCTATCAGCGGCTTGGCCGCATGCCAAAGTCGCTTCGGAGGCCGACATGAGCGTCGCCCGTGACCACCACCCACACTCCTCAGAAGAACCCGCTCACACCGGGCATGGTCACGGCGGTCACGGCTTGATGATGATCGCCTGCTGCGTCCCCATGCTCGTGATCGCCGCCGTGCTGGTGGCGACCGGGGTGGTGAGCGCCGCTTTTCTCATCTTCGCGCTGGCCTGCACCGCCATGATGGCGCTGATGATGCGTGGCAGGGGCCACGCTGGCGGGGACCCGATGTGATGGAGACAGCACTTCCATCATCCAAGGACTGGCCATCATCGCTCGACGCAAAGGGGAGAGCCAGCTGGAGCTGGCCCGCGCAGTTACCATCTGGCACCCTCTGAATGGGAAGCGGGCTCCTCTTCGGCGGGACCCTGGTGGCGTCGGTCCTGGCTGGGTCCATCGCCTTGTTCGCGCCGTGCTGCATCTCGGTGATGCTTCCTGCGTACCTCGCAGGCGCCTTCCAAAACCGTGGTCGGCGGGTGGCGATGACCTTCCTCTATGGCGTCGGCGTCGCGACTGTGATTCTGCCCATCGCGCTGGGAGCCATCGTGCTGCGGCAGGTGATCTTCGGCGATCACTCCATCGTCTTCACCACGATGGGCGTGCTGTTGCTGGGTCTCGGCGTGTGGGTGCTGGCCGGTGGCCAGCTCCACCTCCCGGCGCCGGGGGGTGGTAAGCCGAGCCGCAGTGGACCGCTTGGGGTTTATCTCCTGGGCGTCGCGTCGGGAATCACCACGTCCTGCTGCGCCCCGGTGTTGGCGGGGGTGATTGCTCTCTCGGGGACGGCCGGCTCTCTCCCCGCCGCTCTCAGCGTCGGCGCGGCGTACGTGTTCGGGATGGTAGCGCCCCTCTTCGCCGTCGCCATCATCTGGCAGCAGGTCGACCCGGGTCGCTTCCGCTGGTTCGGGCCCCGGACCGTGTCGTGGCGCCTGGGCCGCTGGCGGCGCACCCTGGCCGGCACCGCCCTGTCCAGCGGCGTGCTGCTGCTCCTTATGGGCGGAGCCGTCTTGTGGACGGGCCTCAGCGGGGGAGCCGGTGCGTCTCCAGGAGGTTGGCAAGAGACGCTCACGGTCTGGCTGCAGGCCCAAGCCCGCACCATGACATCCGCGCTGGCCAAGGCTCCCGGGTGGGCCGTCGGCATCGGGCTGCTGGTTCTCGTCGCCGGGCTAGCCGGCCTGGCGGCGCGGGAGCTGGGAGTGGCCCCGGGCCGACGGGCCACCCCACCCAATTCACCACCTAGGGAGGACACCGATGCCTAAGCCCCAGCCGACCCGCACTCCACCGCCAGCCAGACGGGGCGACCCCACCGCAAGGTCATCCCGCCGGGCCGCGCCGCCAGGGCGTCCGCGGCGATCTCTCTGGTCCTGGACGTGGGCCGCCCCCATCGCCGGCATCGTCGGCCTGCTGGGAATTCTCATCTGGTCCGGAGTTGCGGGCACCAGCGCCACGGGGGCCTCGACAGGGATCACCTATCAGGTGGGCAGGCCCGGACCAGGACAGGCAGCGCCGCCGATCAAACTGCAGTCAACCGCAGGGGGGACGTTCAGTCTGGCCGCTGAGCACGGCCACAGCGTGTTGCTCTTCTTCCAGGAAGGCGTGGCCTGTGAGCCCTGCTGGACCCAGATGACCGACATCAAGCGCGACTGGTCCTCATTCCGGCAGCTGGGCGTCTCCCAACTCGTCACCATCACCCCCGACCCCGTCGCGGTGCTGCGGCAAAAGGTTGCCGAGGAGGGGATCACGACCCCGGTGCTGGCGGACCCAGACAACCTCATCGCCAACGCCTACGGGGCCACTGAGTACGGCATGCATCCCGGGACCAGCGGGCACAGCTTCGTGCTGGTGGGCCCCACCGGACGCATCGAATGGCGGGGCGACTTCGGCGGCGCCCCTGACTACACCATGTACGTACCGGTGGCCAACCTGATCACCGATCTCAGCAGAGCCATCCACCATGAGTGAGGCGGGCCGAGTGATCTTGCTGACCGCTGAGGGGTGCGCCTTCTGCGAGCGGGCGAAGGCCCTGCTGGACGAGCTCGCCGCGGACTACCGGCTGGAGGTCACGACGGTGGACATCGCCTCCCCCGAGGGCGCTCGCCTCGCTCTTGCCAACCGCCTCCTCTTCCCCCCGGGAATCCTCCTCGACGGGGCCCTGCTCTCGTACGGGCGCCCCTCCGCTGGCCGGCTGCGCAGCGAGTTCGAGCGGAGGCTGGGCGCCAAACGGCCTGGCCCGGCGGACGGCCCCGTGACAGTTGGGTAGTCGCTCCGTGATCCTGGATTACAACCGTCACCGCGGTGGTGTGGACGGTCGCCAGAACGGCACCGCTTATCGCCGCGCCAGCCGCCTTGGCGGCAGTGCGTCGTAGCAGGCAGCGGAACGAAGGAGACCACGAGATGATCCACTTCCTGGCAACGAACTTGCTCTCGGGCTCCTCATCGGCGGGATGCTCCTAGTCCACCTCCGCCGTGGGCACGCCGGCCCCATGGGTGGCGGCCACGGCGCCGGGCCTATGGGCTACCCGGCCATCACGGCGGCGAGCATCCTGGCAAACCGGCGGGGACCGAGGAAGCCCACCCCGTTGGCGACGCCTCCATGGCCATCTCGGCGCCCTTCATCCCGGGAATGCCCGGCCGGCGCCGCAGTCACTCGACGCCAGCCACGAGCAGGGGTGGCTAACAGCGGTGGCTGCCCGCTGGCTGGCCGCTCGACTCCTGATGGTCCCGAGCGGGGGTCAGCCCACCTTCATGGTGGAGCGTAGGTTGGTCGTCTAGTCGTATGGCCTGGGCGGGCCGTCACGCTACCGCCAGGCGCTCTGGCGTGAGCTGCCCAGCCAGCAGGTGGTCGGTCCGGACCCGCTCGCCTTTGGACGGTCGCGGAGCTCGCAGCCGCTGGTCCAGAGATCCCTTGGTGCGCTCGGGAATCGTAACCCGTCGTAACCCTCATGGCCGCTCCAACCCTCTTGCCAGAATCCGCCTCACAAGCCGTTTCACCATGCCTCACATCCCGCTCGCGCTCGCCGCCGAGGAAGCAGCGGCTGTGCACCGCGTCGCTGAGCGACCCACCATCTGACAGCGCTGGTCGCTGCGGGCACGGATCGCTGTGCAGACCGCCGATGAACTTCCGCGCGAGCAGCGGCCCGACATCTAGGTTGCTGCCTCCACCCCGTATGGAGGTTGGCCCGACCGGTAGCTGAGCGTCGCCTCCTCGGCCTCCAGGCCGCCAAACGCCCCGGTCGGCCAAGGTGGATCACCGCTCCCGCGCTCTGCACCGCGATGGCAGTCGCCGGCACCCAACCAGAGCAGTCGGGACTGGCCGGGTAGATCAACTGAAGGGGTAGCCTGCTAGGGCAGGTCTCCAGGCCTTTCGTGGCGGAGGTGGGCGGGAACCGTCCTGGCGCAGGTCGCCGTCCAGCGGGCTTCGCTGACTTCGGCCGAAAGTGACAGGAGAGGTGATGGTGGCAGCGTGCTGGTTGCTCCCACCCGGCCCGGAGGAGGGCGAGAGGTCGCAGCACGCCGCCTCGGAGCCCCCGCGACCCGGCTCGCTCAGCGATTTGCGCACCAGGAGGCCGGCCGTGGGTCCCCAGATGTCGTCAGCTGGTCGCCGCCGCCGCGCACCTCTCGCACAGCACCAGCATCTGCCCTGAAGTCCCAGCTTGTCCCGTCGAAGCCGCCTGCGGCATCCGCCGTTCCGTCAGGTGGTCAAAACACAGGCCCATCCCACAGACGGCGCAGACTGCGACCGCGTCCTTGACCGTGCCGACCTTGGCGTCGATAAAGCACTTCATGATTGCCCACCTCCATTAACCCTAATTGCCACGTGCGCGCTCACGCCCAGCGTCGCGCCATTCGGAGACCACCCTTTCGAACGACCCTGACCAGCATCTGGTGATCCTGTATGTATCCTGGGCTGGGCCCAGATCCGGCCCAGCCTCCATGGCCGCCGCAATGCAAATCTCTTCGTCAGCTTGAGGTCCCACCGGGCTGGTCCCGCGTGTACTGCTGTGGATCGGCTTCGAAACGCTGCTGGCAGGCGCTGCTGCAAAAGAAGTAGGTAATGCCTTCGCGGGTAATGTGCCCGGCGGCAGACGATTCCTCGATCGCCATGCCGCAGACCGGATCCGTTGTGGACGCCATGAATCTCTCCTTTTACATGTTCGGTTTGTCTGACCTTGGTGGTGGTCGTCACCACTCGGGGTCCCATGCTTGGCGCCAACCCTCCGGCGCGCTGCACCGAGTGCGAAGGCGTCGAAAATGACAGTGTCCGTGGGGAGGGGGCGCACGCGACTCGGGGAAGAGCCTGTCCACTTGGGCGGAGCCGCCCCACCGTAAGCGCGCAGCGCGATCGTGAGTCTTTACGCCCAGACGTACACGAAGACACCCACCCGAAGATGCCGCGGCCGACAGTCCTGTCCACGTCTCGACGGTGGGGAGGCTGTCGAAGCTCCCCCACGTCACGGCGTCCCCGGTCCCAAACCCGGTCCCAAACCCGGTCGTCAGCAACCCCGTGGCGTCAGGCGGGCAGTTCTCGGATTGGGCGTCACGCCGCGCCCACGGGGGAGGCTGGGAGGCGACCTCCCTGCAGTTCCCTGGCCGGTCCCGACCAATGTGCTGGTGGGTACCGCCCCAGCCGCCGCTCAGGCCTCCACCGCGGGTGCTTCCGTCCCCGAGTCGAGGGGAGGTGGATGGGGAACCTGCCACCAAGGCGCGAGGTGCAGCTCCAATTCGAGGTCGGGACGGCTTCACGCTGTGCCCTCGACCGACGATGTGGTCGGGCTTGTGAGGGTGGGCGCGGTCGGCTTCGGCGTGATCCGGACGCCGCGCAAGCGATTCGCGTTGGACACCACGGACAGGGACGAGAGCGCCATGGCCGCAGCCGCGATCATGGGCGACAGCTCGATGCCGAAAAATGGGTAAAGCAACCCCGCCGCGATGGGGATGCCCACGGTGTTGTAGCCGAAGGCGAGCGTGAGGTTCTGGCGGATGTTGCGCATGGTCGCTCTCGACAGGCGGATCGTGGTCGCAACCCCAAGCAGGGAGCCTGACATCAGGGTGACGTCGGCGGCCTCGATGGCGACATCGGTGCCGGTGCCGATGGCGAGGCCCACATCGGCCCGGGCTAGGGCAGGGGCGTCGTTGATGCCGTCGCCGACCATCGCCACCCGGCGCCCCTCGGCCTGGAGTCTGGCCACGGTGTCGGCCTTGTCCTCGGGGCGGACCTCGGCGAGTACCCGCTCGATCCCGACCCGGCGGGCGACCGCCTCGGCGGTGAGTTGGGCGTCGCCGGTCAGCATGACGACCTGAAGGCCGAGACGGCGGAGGTCGGCGATGGCAGAGATGGAGTCGGCCTTGACCGGGTCCGCGACCGCCACGAGGCCGGCGGGTTGCCCGTCGATCGCCACCACAACTGCCGTCTTGCCTTCCCCTGCGAGGGTACTGGCCCGGGCCGCGAGGTCGACGGCGTCTATTCCCGCTCCTTCGAGGAGTCTCGCGTTGCCGACCAGGACCGAGTGGCCGTCGACCTCGGCGCGCACACCCTGGCCGGTGAGCGAGTCGAACGAGGTGGCCCGGCGTACCGGCACTCGACGATCAGCGGCTCCGGCGACGATCGCCGCTGCCAGGGGGTGCTCGGAGTCGGCCTCGGCTGCCGCGGCGAAGGCCAGGATTTCACCCTCGCTGGCGGACCCGATGGCCACGACGTCAGTGAGGACTGGGCGGCCGGCGGTGATGGTGCCGGTCTTGTCGAGCACGACAGTGTCCAGGCGGCCGGCGGTCTCGATCGCCGCCGCTGAGCGAAATAGGACTCCGTTGGTGGCGCCCTTGCCGGTGCCCACCTGGACCGCCAGTGGGGTGGCGAGCCCCAGAGCGCACGGACACGCGATAACCAGGACGGCCACCGCCGTGATCAAGGCGTATGTGAACTCCGGAGCGGGCCCGGCCACGTACCAGAGAGCGAATGAGCCGAGCGCGACGAAGATCACCGCGGGGACGAATACGGAAGACACCTGGTCGGCCAGACGCTGAATGGGCGCACGGGAGGCCTGAGCCCGGCGCACCATCTCGACTATCTGAGCGAGCACGCTGTCCGCCCCGACCCGGGTCGCTCGCACCCGGAGTGATCCGGTGCCGTTCACGGTGGCGCCGACGACCTGGTCACCTGTCTGCTTCTCGACGGGGATGGATTCCCCCGTCACCATCGACTCGTCCACCGTGGAGTGGCCCGCCGTGACCTCGCCGTCGACGGGGACCTTCTCACCGGGTCGGACCAGCACCACGTCACCGGGCAGAACCTCCTCGATCCCTAGCTCGATCTCGATCCCGGCGCGCACCACCCGGGCGGTGCGCGCTCTCAGGCCGAGCAGAGCCCGGATCGCTGCCCCCGTCCCAGCCTTGGCTCGCACCTCGATCAGCCGGCCCAGCAGGATCAAGGTCAGGATGAACCCGACCTCCTCGAAGTAGACTCTGCGAACCTTGACCGGGGCGAGCGCTGGGTCGATGGTCATGACCAGGCTGTAAAGGAATGCCGCCGTGGCCCCCACCGTGACCAGCGTGTTCATGTCGGCGCTGCGATGCGCCAGTCCGAGCCAACCGGCGCGGTGGATGGGCCAGCCCGTGTAGACGAAGACCGGCGCGATGGTCGCCAGTCCGAACCACGAGTTGGTGAGCACCCCCGGCAACCATCCCGGGTGGAAGAAGTCATGAGCCATGACGCCGAACAGGACCGGGATCGTGAGCACAGCTCCGACGATCACCCGGCTGGCTAGGTCTCTGATCTCGGCGCGCCGTTCGGCGGCTTCAGGGTCCTGATCGCCCGGGTGCGGGCGAGCCGTCCCGTCACGCACCACCGGGGGCACGATCACGGGAGCCCGCTCAGCCGCTTGAGTGCCGGGGCCGTCGCCGAGTCCGGGCGCGCCCATCCGACCGTCAGGACGCACCTCGATGGTGCCGTGCAGCATCCCCATCCCACACCTGAACTCGTAGCGGCCCGGGTTGAGGGCGGGGAGGTCCACCGTCGTGGACGCTCGTGCCGCCAGGGCGGCGTCAAGCCCGATGGCGGGGATGACGACCCGGTCCGAGCAGGCCCCCTCCTCGCGGCGGTCGAACACCAGGCGGAGTGGCCGCCCGGGGCGGGCCACGATGGACGCTGGGTGATAGCCGCCGTCTATGACGATGGTGGCCGACTGGTGCGTGGGGTCGCTGTCGGCGGCCGTAACCACCTCGTCGGACGCACCGCCCTGTGCCGAGTTCGTCGGGGGTGGGGCGTCGACAGCAGTCGCGCTCTCCACGGCGAGCACACCGTGGACCATGTTCATGCCGCAGGCGAAGGCGTACTCGCCGGGGGCCTGGGGGCTGAGGTCGACCCGAGTTTGGGCGAAGGCAGGTAGGTCCGCAGACACTCCGAAGTCGGGAAAGAGTACGCGCGCGGTGCAGTCCCCAGACTCCTGGCGGTCGAATACAAGCCGCAGGGGCACGCCGGTGCGGACCCGGATCCGGTTGGGGCTGTACCCACCCCTAACCGTGATTCGGACCTCCTGGACACCGCCCTCGACCCGGGCCTCGGTGGTCGGCTTGGGTCCGAAGAACCACCACCCCAGGCCGACAGCGACGGCCACGTCGGGAACCACGACGGCAAGATCTGCGATGTTCACCTGCTCACCTCCTCTGGGCGCTCCACCAGCTTGCGATCGCCGCTGCGGCCCTCATGGGGCTGGCCAGGGCGCGCTTGCTCCGGACGCCGCGAACGCCGATCTTCGTCGCCCCGGGGATCGTTCAAGTGAGGTTGCGCTGCGCAGTCGGTGCCCGGGTGGGGCGCAAGCCGATGAGCAGGTGTCCCGGCCGATCGAACCGACTCGCGGCGATCGCCGCGGCCCCCGGCAGCCCTTCCCCCAGCTAGGCCACCATTGAGGATCCTGCCGGCACTGCCATGGCGCCTGGCACCGTTCGATCTGGGGCCGACGCCGACGCCAATGGCGCGGATCGCCCAGGCCACCGGTGCCCTGAGGCCAGTCAGCGGATCCGTCATCAGAGCGGACTGCCAAAAGGCCCAGCCGCCCGAGTACCCAGACAACACCATCGAGGCCACCTCCCTGCCCCGGCCCGGAGTAGCTCGGACCGCTAGATCCCACTGTGACGGCGGATACCCATACGGGGTTACGGTGTAATCACCTGCCGGGTGGGGCGCGATTCCCTAGTGCTGGCCCCCGGCGCAACCATCGTCGAGGGTGCTGGACCTCGGTCCAGGCGCGCGCATAACCGATCTGGCGCTGCGGGAGCGGTGCCCACCGAAACCTGCAGTCAGGTGAGGGCCGGGCGGCCGGTAACGCTCAGTTGGTACCGCCAGGCTCTGGTCCTCGCTGGTGGCTCGCCAGGGTGGCCAGACCGACGAAAAGCGGGTTCCTGTGGGTGGCGTGGTCTGAGACGCCGCTCGCCTCGATCCCGCGCCTCTGAGCCGGCCCTGCTCGAACTGTGGCCGTGGAGCACCGCGGTCTGGATTCTGTCGGTTGCCGGTGCGCCGGCCACCTAGTAGAACCTGTGCCATTCGCGAAGCGAATCCCACCGGTAGGGCGACCCGAGTTGACGGGCGCTGTCAAGGCACGTCCCACGATCAGTCCGACGCCAGTCCAGGTCGCGTCCAGTTGTCAGTAGGTCGCGCCTGGCGCCACCGGTACTGGTGATCCACTCAGGTGTCGCCTCGGAGCCGCCTGGGCGGAAACTGGTGCCGAGAGTCAGAATCCACTTTCAGCCGGGGTTCGGTGGGCAAGGGCCAATCACGCTCGCGAAGGTTGGGGACAGAACGAGTGGTGGGGGAGCGAGTTCTCGAGTTCTGTTGCCCGGGTGTCATCCAATAGTGAACTGGCGGGGGTACTCTGGCCACAGGGTCATGCTCCATTCGAGATCAGTGCGGCGCAATCTGACAGCCGCGAGCGCGTTGGCTCTGCTCGGATCGGCGGGCCTCGCGCTCGGGGCCATTCCGGCCCTCGCCGGTGGGCTTGTGCCGACCAGCTCGCGGAGCGTCGGGATCCATGCCCTCCAGGTTCCTGCAGCCAGCGGTGGCACCCTGTTCGGGGGCCGGCGGGCGACCCTCGACGGCGGCCGGCTCGTAGCCGGCGCCTCGAGCCAGCCGGACATGTCGACGCTCATTTCCCCAG
>JAKAVU010000030.1 GCA_021817185.1 bacterium | reverse complement strand
GCTGGCGGTGACCGCGGCTCCCGTGCTGGCGGCGAACAACGTGCGCGGTTCCCTGTCGGGGTTCGAGGACGCGCTTCCGGCTAGCACCTGCACGACGAACACCGCAGGCACACCTTGCCAGACCGCATATTTCGCCGGCTATTTCAGCGCGAAAGATTCGAGCGACTCCGGCTTCTGGAGCGCCACGGTGGAGCATGAGGGGCTTCCGACGCAGCCGAGCAGCTCGACGGATATTGTCGGCGGATCCTTTGCTCTGTACATGGTGTCCGGGACCGTGGTGAGCGGAAGTGGGATGACTGGCTCAATCTCGTACGACGGTAAGCCGACGATGTCATTGTTCGGGTGCACGCAGACCTACAAGGTGGACGCTTCCCTCACGCTCAGCAATGATGCGCTCGGCTTAGCCATTGGCACGGCCGATGCATACCTCACCCACTATGGCACCGGTGAATCCGGCGGCAGTTGCACCGGGGTCTACTTCGCCACGATCTCCGGGTTCCTCACCCTCACCAACGAGTAGCAGTCCAAGCCACCCTCAGCCCGGCCGCCGCGGGGCCCGGCTGGGGGTGGTTCCAGGCTGCCACGGCCCGCACGCCGTGAGAGTTCATTGGCCGGTCGCGCCCCGCCACCCGGTGGGTCCACGTCGGTCGCACTGGCGGGCCGCCCGGCTGTGCAACGAGGGACGGCCCGGCGGTTCGTGAGCCCCAAAGCGCCGGTGACGTCCCGTGCGGGTCCGTCCCTGCGACCGAGCGGTCGGGCCGGACCAGCCTGGAGACCCGGGCCGAATCCCGTCCGGACGGCCTGCTGGGGCGAATTGCGCAGCGGCCTCAGCCGAAGGTGACCTTGTTGTTCACCAGGTAGTTCCAGATCGCGGCCAGGCCGATGCCGATCGTCAGCGCCAGCAGGTAGAAGAGGTGGAGCTTGTCCGTCCCGATCAGGAGGGCGGCCTCCTGGATCGCCAGCCCCACCAGGGAGACCGCCTCGAAGGTCACGGCCCGCCGCCGGATGTTGTCGGTCTGACGATCCCGCCAGGTGAGCAGGGAGTTGAGGGTGAAGGTGACCGCGATCGCGGTCTGAATCGCGATGCCCGATGCCAGCCAGAGCGGCAGCAGAAAGAGGTGGTGGTAGAGGAGGGCGGTCCCGAAGATGGTGGTGGCAGCACCCACCAGGCCGACGAACCCGAACAGGACCACGCGCTGTGCGTGCTCGCGGACCAGTTCATCCGCCGGCCCCAGGCTCATCCCAGACAGATCGTAGAGCTTGCCCACGGCGAGCAAGGTTACCAAAGGCTCCTTCGGGTGAGGTGGACATTCGGCAACGAGGTCGCGACGAACGCTGGTCCACCCAGCGGCCGTTCGGCGTAGACTGCGGATGCGATGCCCTTCTCCATCACCTTTTTGATCTTCCTGGTGGTGTGGATCTACGCCGTGTTCGACACCATCCTCCAGCGCGGCGTGCCGTTCCGGGAGCGATTGCTGACCGGCCTGTTCCTTCTCGTGCTGCCCCCGCTCGGGGTGGTCGTCTGGGCGGTGCTGCTGGGGCATGGCCTGCTCCGCCTGGGCATCCTCGTGGTCTTCGCGATCGCGATCTTGGGGCTGCTGTCCAGGGCGGTTCTGCCGGGCCTGGTGGTGATCCTGCTGGTGGTCCTGGTGGCGGCGGCGCTCCACCGCATCGACCGCGGTGGCCCCCGGAGGGCGCGGCTCCGCAGCTGACCAGCGCCCCCGCGACTGGTGGGCCGATGCCCCGTGGAGCTCGGGGCGTGTGCAAGTTGACCCGAGGCGACTCCGGGCTGTCAGAGTGGGATCTGATGTTGGTCTCAGTCATGGAGGAGTGAGTGCATGGAGCGGTTCGAAGGGCAGGTCGCGGTGGTCACCGGAGGGGGACAGGGGATCGGGGAGGCCACCTGCGAGCGGTTGGTGGCGGAAGGGGCGAGCGTGGTCGTGGCTGATCTGGTGGAGGACGCCGCCCACAGGGTCGCGGTGAGGTTGGCAGAGCACGGCCCAAGGACGCTGCCGGTCACCTGTGACGTGCAGGACGAGGCTAGCGTCGAGGCGCTCTTCCAGAGCACGGTCGACACCTTCGGGAGGGTGGACATCCTGGTGAGCAACGCCGGCCTGACCCGGGACAACCTCCTTCACAAGATGCCCCTGGAGGATTGGGACCAGGTGCTCCAGGTCCACTGCCGCGGGGCCTTCCTGTGCGCCCGGGCGGCGTCCCGCACCATGGTGAAGCAGCGTCGGGGCAAGATGGTCTTCCTGTCCTCGACCTCTGCGCTGGGCAACCGCGGGCAGGCCAACTACGCGACCGCCAAGGCGGGGATTCAGGGGCTGACCAGGACCCTGGCGCTGGAGCTCGGCCCCTTCAACATCAACGTCAACTCGGTCGCGCCGGGCTTTGTGGACACCGCCATGACCAGAGCCGTCGCCGAACGCCTGCACATGAGTCTGGAGGAGTTTCACCGCCAGGCCCGGGAGCGGATCCCGTTGGGCCGGCTCGGGACCCCCTCTGACATCGCGGCGGTCATCGCGTTCTTGTGCTCGGAGGATGCGGCCTACGTGAGCGGCCAGGTGCTGTACGCCAACGGAGGCAGACCTGCCTGATTGCCGGGCAACTCCGCCCGTAAGCCGCCTCTCAGATCCCCCTCAGCCTCCTCTGATCTGGTTGGGGTACCGTTAGTGGCAAGGCTGGGAGTTCCCGCGTCGAGCGGGAACCAGGCGCGCTGCAGGAACGGGAGGCTCGGTCTCAGACATGGCTCTACGGTGGAGGATGGTGGCGGGAGCGGCGCCATTGCTGGCCCTGGTGCTGGCGGGGTGCGCCGGTGCCACGGCCGGTGGGTCGGCACCCAAGGTGGCCAAGATTCCGAGCCCCACCGCCTCCGACGCTGGGCTCTCGGGCGCGCTGGCGGCCCTCCAAGCCGACTACGTGGAGCTCTACAAGGATGTCAGCCCCTCGGTGGTTCAGATCTCCACCTCGCAGGACCTCGGCTCCGGGATCATCTTCAATTCCCAGGGCGACATCGTCACCAACAACCACGTGGCCGATGGCTTCAAGAGCTTCACGGTCACCCTGTCGAATGGGCGCAACTATCAGGGGACCCTGGTCAACAACTTCCCCGGCGACGATCTGGCGGTGATCCACATCAGCGCCAGCGGCCTCCGTCCCGCCACGTTCGCGGACTCCTCGCAGCTGCAGGTCGGGGATATCGTGATGGCCATCGGCAACCCCCTCGGCTTCCAGAGCTCGGCCACGGAAGGGATCGTGTCCGCGGTTGGGCGCACCGTCAGTGAGCCCAACGGGGTCACCCTCCCCGACGTGATCCAGACCAGCGCTCCGATCAACCCGGGCAACAGCGGGGGAGCGCTGGTGGACCTGGAGGGACAGGTTGTCGGCATTCCCACCCTGGCCGCTCTGGACCCCCAGCTCGGCAGCAGCCAGGCGCCGGGAATCGGGTTCGCGATCCCCAGCAACGTGGTCACCAACATCGCTGGGCAGATCGTCAAGTACGGCAAGGTGGTCAACTCAGGCCGTGCGTTCATCGGAATCGATGTCGAGCAGGTGACCAACAGCCAGGGCGAGCCGGCCGGGGTCCTGGTGGTGAAGATCACCCGGGCCGCCGTCAGCCGGGCCGGGCTGAAGGTCCATGACGTCATCACCTCGATCGATGGCAAGGCCACCCCGTCTGTCCAGGACCTGACGGATGCCCTGGCCAACCTGAGCCCGGGCCAGACCGTGCGCCTCGGCGTCAAGGAGCCCGACGGCACCAGGATCACGATCTCGGTGGTCTTGGCGAGCCTGCCCGCCAGCGCCTCCTGAGCCAGCCCGGCAGGCAACACTGATCGGGCTTCCGGGCGGCCCCTGCCGTAGCATCGGAATCTGAGCCCAACATGAGGAGGCCAAGCTGAGATGGACGATTCCGCAGAGCAGCTGCCCGTCGGCCCCGATGAGCAGCAGGTGGCCTGGATCAGGACCCCCTACCACGCGCCGATTCTCGACAGCCAGGGCCAGAGCTTCGGCACCACCGAATCTCTGCTCGGGGATGAGGCCGAGGACATCTTCCACGGCCTCGCGGTCAAGCTGGCCAACGGCGGCCGGATCGCCGAGGTGACCGCGGACCACGTCACCAAGATCACCCTGAGCGCGGTGCACACGGATCTGGATCCCGCCGGCGTGGAGCAGTTGCCGGCATACCAGGAGGAGCGCTGGTTCCACCTCGGCGAGGGCGGGCTGTTTCGCAAGCACGCGGAGTGGAAGCGGGGCTGACCAGACACCGATGGTGCGGGCGGCCGGGGCGATGACATGAGGGTCAGGGGACCCCGGCTCCGAGTCGTGGGCGCGATCGCGACCGCCGCCGTCCTCGTGGCCGCGGTCGCGTTCGCTCTCAGCACCCACTCCAACCCCTCTCCTGGCCGCCTCCTGCTGCTGGCCAGCGTCACCAAGCCAGCTCCCCATCCGCCGACGGCCGTGTCCGTCCCGATCGTGGGGGTGCAGCTCGAGGGAGCGGCGACCGGAGGCAGCTGGAGCGCCCTCGATTTTCCTGAGGTGGACCTCAGGCTGCCCGGCTCCTACCTGGCGCCCAACACCGCGACCATCCTGCAGACCAGCGTCGCCCCCGGCAGCTACAGTCAGATCCGCTTCGACCTGGCCACCCCCGGCGGACGCCGGCAGGTGGAGCGCAACGTGGGCTTTCGGATCGCCAGCGGCCAGACCACACCGGTGCTGTTCACGTTCCAACTGGGAACGCACGGGCTTGGCAAGGTGGCCGTATATGGCGGCAACAGCCAGGTCACCTTCGGACTCGCCCTGGCGTCCAGGCAGATCCAGAGGCTGCCCGCCACCACCTTTGTGAACCAACAGGGGAAACCGGTCACGCTCAGCCAGTACCGGGGCAAGGTGGTGGTCCTGGCCAGCTTTCTGACCGAGTGTCAGGAGACCTGTCCCTTGGTCGCAGCTGCCCTGCTGCAGCTCCACGCGATGCTGGTGCAGCATGGGCTGGCGGCCCAGGTGCAGATTCTGGAGGCGACCCAGGATCCGGCCGACGACACCCCTGCCATCCTGCGCAAGTACCAGCGCTACTTCTCGCTCCCCTGGCCATTGCTGACCGGCTCGACGGAGGCGGTGGATTCCTTCTGGTCAGAGCTCGGAGTGCCGCCCGTGCAGGCGCTGCCGTGGGGTGGGCCAGCGCCGACCGATTTGTTCACCGGCAAGAAGGAGCCGTTCAACCTCATCCACGCCTCGGTGCTGGAGGTGATCGACCCCCAGGGGTACGTGGTGACGGTGATGCAGTCGCAGCCGACGCTGAGCCCGACCGCCGTTCCGACCACGATCTACCGCTACCTGGACTCGCAGGGACGTACGGAGCTTCGGACGGGAGGCTCCTGGACCCCGCGGACGGTCTACCAGGCGATCACGCCGCTGCTCCAGCAGCAGCGCGCCGTGAACGCCTTCCCCAAGACCTCGCAGGCAGTGCCGGGGCACCCGGCGCCGAACTTCACCCTGCCGTCAACTTCGGGCGCGACGGTCACCCTCTCCAAGCTGCGCGGGCACCCGGTGATGCTGGACTTCTGGGCGAGCTGGTGCACGAATTGCAAGGCCGACATGGGCCTGGTCGCGGCCGCCGCGCGCAAGTACGAGGGCCGCGGCCTGCGGGTCCTGCTCGTCAACGACCAGCAATCGGCGACGACCGCGTCGCATTTCCTCCACCAGCTGGGCATCCGCTTGCCCAGCCTGCTGGACCGCAGCGGCCAGATCATTCAGGAGTACGGCCTCCCCGGCTTGCCCGTGGCGGTCTTCATCGATCCAGACGGGGAGATCTCGTCCTTGATCCTGGGACAGTTGCAGTCGCGTCAGCTGGCCAAAGCATTGACCAAGGTCCTGGCCGCTTGACCATACAAATCAGAAGGGATGTATGGCAACGCGGTATCATCTTCCGGTGAGCCTCAGATTGGATAGCGGCTCGACGGGGGGTCGGCGGCGATGTACCGCGCTGCCGGTCGGCGCATTGGAGCGCCCCTAGCCGACCGGCAGGCCCGCCGCCGTCCATTCGCTCGCCGGACTCGTGCCGCGGCCGGTCCGGACTTCGTCAGCCGTTTTCACCGGAGCACATCCATGCCTCAATATTCCAAGCCTGACGCCCTGGTCAGCACCGCCTGGTTGGCGGAGCATCTCCATGACCCCGACCTGCGGGTTCTCGACGTGGACGAGGACACCGAGGCCTATCAGAGGGGACACATCCCGGGCTCGGTAGGTCTGCACTGGAAGAACGACCTTCAGGACCCGGTAACCCGGGACTTCATCGGCCCCGAGGCCTTCGCGGCGCTGATGGATCGCTTGGGAATCGGCCCCCACACCCGGGTCGTCCTCTACGGCGGGAACAAGAACTGGTTCGCGGCCTACGCCTACTGGTACTTCAGGTACTACGGCCACGATCTGGTGCAGCTTCTGAACGGGGGCCGGCGGAAGTGGGAGTTGGACGGTCGGCCACTGGTTACCGAGCCCGCTACCCCGCAGCCCGGAGAGGGTTACCCGGTGCCCGGTCAGCGCGAGGAGATCCGCGCCTACCGCGACCAGATCCTCTCGGAGTTCCTGGGCCGCTCGCAGGTCGGCCTGGTGGACGTGCGGTCCCCGGAGGAGTACTCGGGGGCGAAGTTGGCTCCCGACAACCTGCCCGGCGAGGGGGCCCAGCGTGGCGGCCACATCCCGGGAGCCAAGAACATCCCCTGGAGCCGAGCTGTGGACCCCGACCAGGAGACCTTCCTGGACGCCGACAGGCTGCGCGCCCTGTACACGGCTGAGGGCATCACCCCAGACCGCGAGATCGTGGCCTACTGCCGGATCGGGGAGCGCTCCGCACACACCTGGTTCGTCCTGTCCGAGCTGCTCGGGTATCCGAGGGTGCGCAACTACGACGGCTCCTGGACCGAGTGGGGCAGTCTGGTCCGGGCTCCGATCGAGAGGTGAGAAGGCTGGGGCGGCTTCGGGCCGCCCCCAGCCTCTTGGCCGGGCCCCGTGGCGCGCCAGTACCATCTGAGGCGGTACCGTCCAAGGGTGGTACCCAAGCAAGCAACTAACGCCAGATGGGGGCTCAAGGCACAATGGCAGCCGACCTGGTGACGGGGGAAGTCACCCATTCCGCGTTCCCCACCGAGGGCGGGCAGGCATCATCGTCGGGATCGCACTACCGGATAGTGCGCACCCTGCGCCTGCGCAATGAGAACCATCCCGGGGTCCTCGGCGAGGTGGCGACCGCGATCGGGAGAGCCGGCGGCAACCTCGGCGACATCCGAACGGTGGAACGGGGATCGCGCAACGTGGTTCGGGACATGGATGTGAGCACCACCGATCTGGAGATGCTGGAGCAGGTGCTGGCCGCGATCCGGGAGATTCCCGAGACCCAACTGCTCGATGTCCGGGACGAGGTCCTGCGCGTCCACCTCGGGGGCAAGCTCGAGATCAAACCCAGATACCCGGTGCGCTCGGTCGCCGACCTGCGCCACGTCTACACCCCCGGGGTCGCGGAGGTCTGCCGCCTGATCGAGGGTGACCCGACAGTGGCGGACCACTACACCGGGATCGCCAATTCGGTGGCGGTGGTGACGGACGGGACTGCGGTGCTGGGGTTGGGCAACATAGGGCCGGTCGCCGGGATGCCCGTGATCGAGGGCAAGTGCGCACTGATGGCCCAGATGGTCGGCATCTCGGCGTATCCCTTGCTGATCGAGCCCGGTCCGCCGAGCGAGATCGTGGATGCCCTGGTGCGCATCAGCGCCACCTTTGGTGCGATCCAGCTGGAGGACTTCGCGGCCCCCCACTGCTTCGAGATCACGCCCGCTCTCCAGGCCCGCGTGGATATCCCGGTGATGCACGACGACCAGCACGGGACCGCGACCGTGGTCCTGGCGGCGGTGCTGCGGGCCGCGGCCATGACCGGTCATCGGTTGCAGGATCTCACCGCCGGTGTGGTGGGGCTGGGGGCGGCGGGGTCGGCGATCGCGCAGCTGCTCATGCACCACCAGGGGAAGGAGGTTCTGGGAACCGGCCGGACCCCCGACTCGCTGGAGCGGCTGCGTCAGGCCGGGGGAAGAGCGGTGGAGCTGGATGAGCTCCTGGGCCGGTGTGACGTGGTCATCGCGGCGACCGCCCAGCCGGGCCTGCTGCGCCCGGAGCAGATTCGACCGGGCCAGATCATCTTCGCCATCTCCAACCCCATCCCTGAGATCGAACCGGCGCGGGCGATGGCGGCGGGGGCCGCCCTCGCCGTGGATGGCGCGGTCGTGAACAACCTATTGGGGTTCCCGGGCCTCTACCGGGGGGCGCTCGACACCCGCGCCCGCCAGTTCAACACCGAGATGTATGTGGCGGCCGCCCTGGCCATCGCGGCCCAGGCGAGGGACGGCGAGGTGGTGCCGGACTCACTGGATCCTCGTGTGCACATGGCCGTGGCCCGCGCCGTGGCCCGGGCGGCGCTCACGACCGGGGTTGCTCGCACCGAGCCTGCCCCGGATTACTTTGAAGCCGGCGAGGGCCAGCCGCTCTGAGGTTGGGGGCAGCTTAGGATGATCTGGTGGAGATCGTCCGCTTGGCCCCGCTGGAACTGGACTCGGTTCGGCCGCTCTTGCTCGACCTCTTGGAGTCCGACCATCCCCAGGAGGACAAACCGTCGAGGGCCGCACTGGATGCCTGGCTCCCCCCGACCAGGGAGTCGTTTCGCGGTGAGAACCACGTCTTCGCAGCTCGGGATCGGGGGCGCCTGCTGGGGTTCTGCTGGTGTGTGATCTTCGACCCCGGCACTGGGCTGGAGGGGGAGGTGGCGGAGCTCTACGTGGTCCCGGAGGCGCGTGGCCAAGGCCTTGGTGAACGCCTGGTTGCCGAGGCGACCACTCTCTTCAGATCCCGCCAGGTGACCTTCGCCTGCGTCTGGACCAGGGCCGACAACCCGGCCGCGGTCGCCGTCTACCGAAAGGCCGGATTCGCCCCCACAGATCAACTCGTGCTCACCTGGTACCCCACGTGATCGATTCTCCGGGATCCAGCCCCACCAACCGCCCTGTCGCCCTGCGGCTGGCCGCCGTGGCCGTGACCGCAGCGGTGGTGGGGGTCGTGGTGGGCGGGGCGGGTGGTTACCTGCTCTCCCGCCACCTGGACGCCACCGCGCCGGCGACGGTCACCGTGCGCTCGCCGAGCGGTGGCGGCGGGACCTCGACGGTGCCGCTGAGCTCGGTGGTGGCAGCGGTGGCATCCTCGGTCGTCGACGTGGTGCGCGAGCCGTCGAGCGCAGCCGCGCCGACGGCTTCCGACACCTCCAACGGATTCGTCGCCAGCTCGGGCGGCCTGATCGTGACCAGCGAGGGGGCGGTGGCCGGCGCCTCGGGAGTGGAGGTGATCCTGGCCGACGGCCAGGTACTTTCCGCCGCGATAGCGACGGCGGACCCGTCGACGGGTGTGGTGGTGCTCCAGGTCGAGTCCACCTCCCTGCCCAAGCCACTCTCGTTCGCGTCCTCGGTCCAGCTGGGTGCTCCCGCAATTGCCATCTCGGTCCCATTCGGTGGCACGACGGCGGCGGAGATCGGCACTGTGAGTCAAGTCGGCGTCACCGCCTCGGTGCCGGACCCAGCCGTGCCTTCCGGGACCTCGCTCATCGATGGCCTCCTGCGCACCGACGCTCCCGAGCCACCGGGTAGTTCGGGCGGCCCGCTGGTCAACGGCTCGGGGCAGGTGATCGGGATCCAGACCGGGCAGCGGATGGCGCCGAGGGAGGTGGGAGCCGACACCGGGGCGTTCGGCTTCGCACTCGACGCGGTGGATGCGGCGACCCTGGTGAACGCGGTCTCGACCACCGGGACTCCTCCGGTCCCGCTCGGTCTGGTGACCGCCTGGTTGGATCCGGCGGCGGCGGCCGCCGCCGGGCTCCCTTCGGGAGCCGAGGTCCTGGCGGTCAGTCCGGGCTCGGCCGCCTATCAGGCGGGCTTGAAGGTGGGGGAGGTGGTGACCGCCATCAACGGCAGCTCCCTGCGGGGATTGGCCGACCCGGCGTTCCCGGACCTCTCTGACCAGCTCCAGTCGTTCGGGGCGGCAGCTCGCCTCACGCTAAGCGTCTACCAGGCGGGGGCCACCAAGCAGCTATCCCTTACAGTTCCTTCGGCATGAGTCCAACGCTCCGGGCGGGCCAACCCGGAAGGTGCGCGTTGGATTGGCTCCCTGGGAGGTAGGCGCTTGGAAATAACCTGGTTGGGCGATGACAGCCTCTTGCTGAGGGGCCGGGAGGCCAAGGTGCTGCTGGGTCCGGGTGAGCAGTATCTCCAGACCGTGGCGCGCACCGGCGCCGACCTGGTGGTGGGGGGACCCGCCGAGGAGAACCTCCTGCGCCCGGACTCGGGCCCTCAGGTGGTGGTTCGGCCGGGTGAGTACGAGCTCCGGGGCATCAGCGTCCGCGGCCTTCAGCTCGGGAGCGTCACGATCTTCGTTGCCGAGCTCGAGGAGGTCACCGTCTGCAGTCTGGGCGACCTGGACGTCACCCTCTCGGACGAGGCCGTGGAGCAGCTGGGGTTCATCGATGTCATGGGTGTGGGCCTTCGGGGCGGCACTCCCGCGCGCGCCCAGGTGGTGGCGCAGCTGATCGCCCAGGTCCAACCCGCGGTGATGATCCCGACCGGATATCAGTCCGCCCTCGACGCTGCGCCCGGCGAGCTGGCCGCCTTCGTGCGGGAGATGGGGCTGACCCAGGTGGTCCCGCAGGCCAAGGTCACCCTCTCAGGGTCATCTGGCAGTGCCGAGGAAACCCGGGTCGTGATTCTGGAGCCGCGCCGCTGAGCCCGAAGTGTTAGGATCTTGCCACATGGGTGGTGCCCCCCCGTGTGACCTCGGAGCCGGCGATGGCTAAGTTCATCTTCGTCACCGGTGGGGTGGTCTCCGGAATCGGCAAGGGGATCACCGCGGCCTCCCTGGGCACCATTCTCAAGGCGCGCGGGATCAGCGTCTCCCTGCAGAAGCTCGACCCCTACATCAACATCGACCCGGGGACGATGTCGCCGTATCAGCACGGGGAGGTCTTCGTCACCGACGATGGCGCCGAGACCGATCTTGACCTGGGCCACTACGAGCGTTTCGTCGACACCAACCTCAGCAAGGCCAGCAACGTCACCACCGGCAAGATCTACAGCGAGGTCATAGCCAAGGAGCGCCGGGGGGACTTTCTCGGAGCCACTGTCCAGGTCATTCCTCACATCACCAACGAGATCAAGGATCGGGTGCGTCGGGTCGCCGAGGAATCCGAGGCCGAGGTGGTCATCGTCGAGGTCGGCGGGACCGTCGGGGACATCGAGTCGCTCCCGTTTCTGGAGGCGATCCGCCAGCTGAAGAACGACGTGGGCCGCCGCAACACCTTCTACGTCCACGTCACCCTGGTGCCCTACGTGGACGCCAGCGAGGAGTTCAAGAGCAAGCCCACCCAGCACTCCGTGCAGACCCTGCGCGGCATCGGCATCCAGCCCGACGCCATCGTGTGCCGTTCACGCCACCCGCTGGGAGCGGGGGTCCGGGACAAGATCGCCCTCTTCGCCGACGTCGAGACCAGAGCCGTGATCAGCGTCCCGGACGCCAGGACCATATATCAGGTGCCGCTGGTGCTCGAGTCCAGCGGGCTTGGCCGGTTCGTCACCGAGGAGCTGGGCCTGGAGACCGGCGAGGCCGATCTGCATCGCTGGGAAGAGCTGGTGGGGAGGATCCTGTCCGCAGATGAGCGGGTGGTGGTGGGGATCGCCGGGAAGTACGTCGCCCTGCCCGACGCCTACATCAGCGTCACCGAGTCTCTGCGCCACGCCGCGGTCGCGCACGGGGTCGGATTGGAGCTCCGCTGGATCAACACCGAGACCCTCGAGCCGGGGGACTCGGCGCTG
Source organism: bacterium (assembly GCA_021817185.1). The sequence continues at coordinate 2,663 of JAKAVU010000030.1, read as the reverse complement.
TTCGAGGGTCTGCATGGGCTGGTGATCCCGGGCGGGTTCGGGCACCGGGGGATCGAGGGCAAGATCGCCGCCTCAAGGTACGCCCGGCGCCACCAGGTGCCGTTTTTGGGGCTCTGCCTCGGGATGCAGTGCGCCTGCATCGACATCGCCCGGGAGGCGCTCGGCACCGACGACGCCAACAGCACCGAGTTCAACGCCTTCACGGAGCATCCCATCATCGACCTGCTCCCTGAGCAACGTGACGTCGCTGATCTCGGTGGCACCATGCGCCTGGGACTGTACCCCTGCAAGCTGGAGCCCCAGTCCAAAGCCGGTCAGGCGTACGGCGAGCCGGTGGTCTATGAACGCCACCGCCATCGGTTCGAGTTCAACAACCGCTACCGGGAGACCCTGGAGGAGGCGGGGGTGGTGTTCAGCGGCACCTCCCCGACCGGTCGGCTGGTGGAGATCATGGAGCTTAAGGATCACCCCTTCTTCGTGGGCAGCCAGTTTCATCCCGAGTTCCGCTCCCGGCCCCACCGGCCCCATCCGCTGTTCGCCGGGTTCATGGCTGCCTGCGTCGCCAGAGCTGGGCTGGCGATTGAGCCGGAGCTGCCGCAGGACCCCGCGGTCGCGCCCGTGTGAGCTCCTCTGGTCCGCTGAGGCCGCTCCTCAGCGACGCGACCGGGGAGATGGTGGTCGCACCCGCGGGCTGGGAGGCGCTGGGGCAGAGTGGGCGGCAGCAGGTGCCCATTGAGAGATGGATTCCGCTGCCCCCTGGCTCGACGCTGATGCATCTCCCGGATCGCTGGGGGTTGGCCCGGGCGAGCAGCTCAGGCAGGGTCGCAACCCCGCCCGGTCCGCATCTCTTGCCGGTGGCGGCGGTCCTGCCCGTGGGGTACCTCCGCTTGCTGGTGCCGGCCCACCGGCATCAGCCCGGCGTGACCCCCAGAACTCTGCCTCTCTACGGGTATGCCGCGGTCGCCGATCTCAACGGCGAGGTGGTTGTCGCCGCCGTGCGCAGCGACGACTTCCCAGCGTGGATGGGCCCACGGCCGAGCCGCCCTCGCCTGCAGCAGGAGGTCACCCGGCTGCAGCGGGAGCTCCCCCGCAACCGGGTGGTTGCCCAGCTCAGCGTATGCGCCCTGGAGCACAACTGCCTCACCGCCCAGAACACGTTCCTGGGGCGGGGAGAGGGGGCGCTGCCGAGTTCCGCCGCGTGCAATGCCGACTGCCTCGGGTGCATCTCCTTGCAGACGGACTCGGGAACCCCCGCCTCTCAGCCTCGCATCGGGCGGGCCCCCACCGCGGCAGAGCTCCTCCAGGTGGCCATTCGGCATCTCCAGAGGGCCCAAGCGGCGCAGGAGGCGGGGATGGTCAGCTTCGGTCAGGGCTGCGAGGGTGAGCCGCTGTTGCGGGAGCGGCAGCTGCTGGAGGTCGTCGCCGAGCTGAGGCGCCTGTTCCCGGGTGCCACCATCCACATCAACACCAACGGCAGCCGCCCCCAGGCCCTGCGGAGGCTGCTGGAGGCTGGGGTGAACAGCTGTCGGATCAGCATCTTCAGCTGGCGGCAGGACCTCTTCGCCGCCTACTACCGGCCCCGTGGTTACTCCATCGACGATGTCCGGGAGTCCTGCCGAGTGGCGGCCTCGCTGAACGCCCAGCTAACCATCAACCTGCTCACGTTTCCCGGGGTGACCGACGCCCCGAGCGAGGTGTCCCGAACCATCGCTGCGCTGCGCGAGCTGAGAGTCCGGCAGCTCCAGTGGCGCAGCCTCAATGTGGACCCGATCTGGTTGCTTGACCGGCTTCCCGCGCTGGAGCCAGGGGTCGGCCTTGAGCCGATGATGGATCAGGTACGAAGGGTCCTTCCCCACCTGGCAATGGGCAACTTCACCAGACCGCTGGAGGCGCTGGCGGGGACCCTGTGAGCGGCCGTGGGTGCGCGACTCTTTGAGCCACCAAGAGAGCACGGTCTTTGGTCAGCAAGGCCTTGGATCCGACCGGGAGCGTGAAGGCGAGAGATTACCAGTTGCGCCCGTCGACGCTCCATTGGGATGGTTCTCTGGGCCACGCCATGGCGCCCATCCGATCAGTCGCTGCGACCGCGCACGCTTGGGAAGCGGGTGCCGGCGAGATACCTTTCGGGCTCTGGTAGACTGAGATCAGATCATGAAAGCTGCCATTCACCCCGAGTACTTCCACGACGCCGTGGTCACCTGCTCTTGCGGCAACACCTTCACCACCGGATCGACCCAGCAGACCATCCGCACGGAGGTGTGCAGTGTCTGCCATCCCTTCTTCACCGGTCAGCAGCGGATCGTGGACACCGGTGGGCAGGTGGAGCGTTTCCGTCGCCGTGCTCAGCGGGCTCAGCAGTAGGCGCTGGGCGGCCGCCGGGCCAGGGTGACGGGCCCGGCCCAATCGTTTGATTCCCGCAGCCCTGCAGGAGCGTCTGGGGCACGTGCAGGAACGCTACCGGGCGATCTCCTCGGAGTTGGAGGACCCCAGCCTGGCGTTCGACCCTGGGCGGCTGGAGGCGCTCAGTCGCGAGCAGGCGCAGCTGCGCCCGGTGGTGGACCTGCTCTCGGCGGCGGAGGCGGCGGACCGTGCCTATGCCGAAGCCGCCAGCCTGGCCAGCTCCGAGGTGGACTCGGACATGCGCGCGTATCTGGAGATCGGAA